>NYZC01000263.1 GCA_002686995.1 Phycisphaeraceae bacterium
CACGCATGACTCGGGGCCGATGTGGCTCGCTAGGCCTTCATCGTATGGAACTCGCATCCACTATCCTCTGCTGGTTAACCGGCGCTCCGAAATGACAAATAAGTAATAGACGGAATAAACGGAATAAACGGAATTCAAATCCACCGGTCAAGCCATTGCAGCGCCGCCTCCGGCTGGAACACATGCTCACCGGCGAAGACGAACTGCTCGGCCCGGCCGTCCGCGCCGGCCGCGCGGTAGGCGCGCTCGATCTTTCGGAACGCCGCGTCCGCGAACGGAAACGGCGCCACGCAGTCGTAAAGGCCGGTGATGATCAGCGTCGGGCGGGGTGCGAACGTGCACGCGATGTCCGACAGATCGCCGTACTCCAGCAGCCCGGGCACGACTTGCGATCCGCAGGTCCAGGTTCTTCCGTGGTACGCCTCGCTCGTCATCATGAAGCCGCTGATGACCGCGGCCCTGATCCGGCGCTCGACGGCCGTCGTCATCGTGGTCATGTAACCGCCGAAAGAGTGACCGGCCGCGCCGATGCGCCTGGCGTCGACGAACCGAAGCGTCTGCAGGTAGTCGATCGAACGCCGCACCGTCGCGATGTTGATCGCGGTCGGCAGCACGCCGGCCATCTGACCCCATGCGAACTCGGCAGGGCACGGATCCTGACCCTCGCCGTACGCGACGCCCGTGCTCTGGCGCTCGCCGAAAGCAAGGAAGTCGGGGCTCAACGTGACATACCCCTTCCGCGCCGCGTGCAGCGCGATGTTGTACGGATCGTACGCACCGGGAGGCGTCGTCTCGCCGACCATGTCACGCTTGCCGCCGCCGTGGCCGTGCAGGCACAGCAACGCTGGCAGCTTCGCGCCGCGCGGCACGCGGCGCGGCACCGTGAGATAGCAGGGAAACGAGAACCCCGGCTCGAAGTCGAGCAGCACGCGCCGGCGCCGGAGCTGCTCGACGACGACGTCCTCGGTCACCTCGGGCCGCAGGGGGCACGGCGCGGGAAGCGGACCGAGCAGCTTCCTGTACTGGTCGAGAAACCTGCGGCGCCACGCCCGATACCCGTTCGGTGTGCGCGCGTCGAAGGCAAGCTTCAATCGCGCGGTCGCAAACCGGTGGCTCAGGTACTCGAAACCGCTGATCGTCCTCGACCGCGCGGGATCGACCGGGCGGCGCACCCGCGGGTGATCCACGAACGCCTTGAGACCGCGAATGCCGCGACCGTCCGGATCCGTCACGCGCAAGCAGAACTCGTAAGCGCCGTAGAACTGCTCGACCTTGAGAAGGATCGCGTTCGTCCCGCGCCGCAGGCTGAGGTCACAGGCGTCGCTGTCGATCCCCAGTCCGCGGTGGACGTCCTGAGCGGCGACCCGCCGGCCGTTCACGACCAGCACGAAACCGTCGTCGCTGCCCAGCCACAGCCGCACGGGTCGTGCCGCCGGACAATGCAGGTACGCCATGGCGTAGGACACGATGCCGCGGTCGGCGTAACTGCGCGCCAGGTTCACGATGCAGCCCTCGCGCAGCGCCGTGGCCGACCATTCCGGCCCGTCGCGCCCGACGCGCTCGCCGGCGCGCGGCCGCGCGCGGCGCTCTCCCCCCGACGCCTTCAGGTAATCCTTCCGAAGCGCCGCGCAGCTTGTAAGCCTGCCGTCCCGGTTGAACGGCCCGCACAACAGCCAGTTGACGACGAACCCGGGCCGCCGGTCGATCCTTCGCAGGGGCACGGTTCGCGCCATGGTGGATTCCTGATTGCTGATACCTGATTTGATCGGGTGCACTCCGCAGATCCAAGATCGCAAATCAGGAATCAGGATCCCGGTATCATCCCTCGCGCTCGAACCTGCGGAACCCCCGGACCATCAGCATCCTCTGGTTGTCCTTGCTGGCCTGCGCCGCCGCCTTCTCCGCCTCGGCGCGGTTCTCGGTCGTGGTCGCGCTGACGACGATGTAATCGTCCGCACGACGATAGCGGTGAATGAATACGGGGCGCGGGGCGTCTGAACGATTCGGCTGCGATCCGTGAATGCACTTGACGTGGAAGAAGATCGAATCCCCGGCCCGGCCTTCGATCGGCAGGGCCTTTTCCCAGGGCCACTCGTCGGCGTTCAGCCCAAGGTGACTCAGCGTGTCCTCGTGGCGCAGCATGCCGAGCCGGTGACTGCCGGGCACCACGTGGAGGCAGCCGTTGTTCAGATCCGTGTCGATGACGTAGTTGAGCTGGCCGATCGGACCCTCGTATTTGTGCTCGAAGTACGCCGCGTCCTGGTGGAGGTTCTTGGGATGACCGCCCACCGGCTCCTTCACGAGGCACTGCCCCAGCTGGAACAGCTCGATGTCGGGCCCCAGGATCGACTCGACGAGATCGAGCGTCGGCGGGTGGTGAGCCGACTGAAAGAACGCGGCGCTGAAGTCGTACGACATCGGCATGCACATCATCTGCTTGTCGCGCTTGAACCCCTCCGGCGCCGGGATGAGCAGCGCACCGTTCGCCGTGCTCCAGCCCTCGGGCACCTCCGTCACGTCGTCGATGCAGTCGAGCGTCTCCTGGATGACGAGATCGATGTCCCGTCGCATCGCGTCGACGTACGGCAGCATCAGTCCGCGCACCACCAGGCATCCATGCTCCTTGTAGATCTCCGCGGCCGCCTTCACGTCGAGCGCGGCCGCCGACACCTCCAGGTCATTCATGCTCACGCTCTTCATCTCGATCGACTCCATGGCCAGTGTCTTGCTCCCGGCTTCCGGCAGCGTTGCCCGCCGGACGAGGATGGCTGAAGATAGGCCACAAATGATCAACAGACAACAGCGTCCCGAGGGTCGCGGGCTTCACCTGGTCTCGTCGCTGGTGCCGGTCGTGATCCTGGCGACGACCCTGCCGGCGGCCGCGCAGTGCGTGCTGTCGCGCGGCCGCGTGGGCCACTTCGACGCCGTCACGATCGAGAATCGACTCGTCCGAATCAAGGTGCTGCCGCAGGTCGGCGGGCGGATCGTCGAGTACGCGCTCAAGTCTTCGGGGCACAACCAGCTTTGCGCCGAGATCGACGGGCTCGCACCGTTTCGGCCCGGTGACGAGATTCCGCGCGGCGTGCTCTACGAGATCGCGGGCTACGAGGACATCATCACGGCGGACGGCCGATGGAACTGGCCCGGCGACTTCATGCAGGTGCCCTACGCGCTCGACGTCGTCACCGAAACGCCCGACGAGGTCACGATTCGCCTGGCGGCGGCGAAGGGCAAGGTTCGCATCGAGCGCACGCATGCGCTGCGCCGGGGCACCACGACGCTGACCACCGTGCTGAAGGTGACCAACACCTCCGACGAATCGATCGAGATGATGCTGCGGCACAAGTGCGGCGCCCGCGTCGGCGGCGCGGCGCGACGCAACGACACGATCGTCTACCCGTCCCGGCAGGGCGTCACGCGCAGGAAGTTCTTTCCGGACAACATCTGGACGGATTTCCTGCTTGCCGACGGCTGGATCGCAGCCAGCGACCCGGTAAAGAGGGAGACGCTGGTCCTGACGAGCCGGCTCGACGGGCTCTCCAACGGCGGCATGTGGTTCGACCGGAAGCATTTCTACAACCTCGAGTTCTTCGCGAAGAAGCACCGTGTTCCCGCCGGCGGCAGCGCCACCCTGACCACGCAGTGGCACGTGATCCCGGACATGCCGACGGTGTCGTTCGCCGCGGGGCGCCACCTCGGTTGCTTCGAGGGCGAAGCCGGCCAGGACCGAAAGTTCACGCTGACGACGACGCTCCTGGCGCTGGGCGGCCACGGCCCCGTAAGAATCGACGGCCTGCTCTACAACGGCCCGAACCGGATCGACGGGTTCAGCCAGACGATCGAGACCGCGCCGTTTGCCGCGGCCTCCACATCACTGACAAAACCGCTGTACTCGCCGGTGAACGAGGTACGAGCGCGCCTCACCATGCAGGGTGCACCGGAAATCGACGTCGTCGCGCCGCTCGTCGACCCGCGGCCGCCGGCGCCGGTGGTCCTCGAGCCTCTGACGAACGAGCGCTTCCGCTACACGCTCCAGGCCGATGATGACTGTCACCTATGGATCGAGTCGACGGCGGGTCACATCCTGCCCGAAGAGACGTTCGAGGACGCCCGGCCCCCGCGGAACGAGATCGGGATCACGCTGCTGCCCAACGAGTTCGAGTGCTTCCAGCTTGCCATCCGGCCGAAGCGCGGCGACATCGACCGGATCGAGGCCGTCTTCGAGGACCTGGTGGAAATCGAGTCCGGCGCGACGTTGCCCGCCGCCTCTTTCGGTTTCTATCGCGGCGAGACCGTCACGCTCGAAAAGGAGGGCCCGCGCTACGATCCGCTCGTCGCGGGGGTCGCGGTCGACGCCCGCAAGGGACGCAACGCGATGCTGTTCGTGGAGCTTCACTGCGACGCGATGCAGTTGCCCGGCGTCTACGAAGGCCACCTGCGGCTCCGCGCCCCGGGCCGCGAATTTCAGCCCATCCGGCTCCGCGTCACCGTCCGCCCGTTCCAGATGCCGCACACGCGGAGCATCGACACCGCGTTCTGGGTCTGGAAGACCTGGAACGTGAAGGGCGCCAACACGACCGAGACCTGGCCGCAGCTTGCGCGCTACCGGCTCTCGCCCGGCTGGCTGCGGGGCCGGTTCCAGACCGCGAAGCCCATCGAGATGATCGGCGACGACGGCAAGGCGCGCCCCGGCACCGTGGAAGTCGGCAACGCGGAGACGAAGGACTGGTTCGTTCAGGCCCTGCACGAAAACCGCATCAACCGGCTCTCACCCGGCTGGAACATCTGGGGCTACGCCGACACGCGGCAGTGGAAGCACGCGCTGTCACGACGCACGCGCGCCAAGGCGGGGTGGCTGGACCAGATCGGCGTGCTCGACCGCTGCTACTACCAGATCGTCGACGAACCCCTGGCCAGTCGCTTCGGCCAGCTCAGGCAGGTGATCCGCCTTTACCGCCAGGCCAACCCCGATTACACGATCATGTGCACGGTCGCGATCAATCCGGATCTCTACGGCTACATCGACATGTGGCACGTGCCATGGGGCGCGCTCGATCCGGAAACGGCGCAGGCGCGCCAGGCGCTCGGCGAAAAGGTCTGGCTGTACAACGCGGCCCCCGACCTCACCGGCGTGGGCCGGCTGCCGCGCCTGATCGGGTGGTTCTGCTGGCGATACCGGGTCGACGGGTACCTGCACTTCGCGATCGACTATCCGGACTCGCCGACCGTGCACAATCCGTGGCAGAGCACCGGCAGCCATTGGACGATCTTCTTCTATCCGACCGAGAAGACGTACGACGAGAAGCTTCCCGTCTGGGAGAACGCCGGCAAATGGAAGTGGACGGTGCCGTCGATTCGTCTCATGCAGATACGGGACGGGTTCGAGGATTACGAGTACATGAACTTGCTGCGCAAGTGGATCGCGCTGGCGAAGCGGCACAACAGGAGCGAGCAGGATGTGGCGCTGATCGATAAGGCGGAGGCGCTGCTCGGGATCGAGCGCGCGTTCGTCGGTGATTTCATCTCCTACACGGATCGTCCGGAGGACATGATGGCGGCGCGCCGGATGGTGGGCGACATGATCGAGAAGATTCGACGGTCGGTGACGGGCGAGGAGTACTGAGGATAAGGATTAAGCTATTAGTCGTTAGGCTCTGTCTCAGAACTCTGCCGCGGGCCCAGGACCGAGCGAATCGTCCGTTGGCAAGGAGGCCGAAGCAGGCGATGTCGCGGTGCATCGTCGATGGAGGCCGACGCCGCCAACGGGCGATGCAGCCTGTCGACGCCAGGCAGAGTCTTGAGACAGAGCCCAAGCCAATCGTTATTTGTCACTTCGGACTCGCGCCATGAAAATGACCTTCACCATCAGGGGCGCCGAACCCGACCCGGCGCGCAAGTTCGCGTGCCGGCGCATGATCGTCGGGCCCTGGACCAGCCAGCCCGAGCAGTTCGAAGGCTACAACGGCTTCGTCGGCTGGGCGGGCGTCACCGTGCTGCGGTCGGGCCGCTGGCTCGTGACGTTCAACTGCGGCTACTGGCACGCGAGCATGCCCGTGACGCCCTCGATCCTCGAGGATCCCGCGTGCCGGGCCCAGTGGGACCGTCACCTCTCGATGGGCTGCCCGGACCTGCAGGCGCCGCGCGGCGGGCGGACGCAGATGATGCACTCCGACGACGGCGGCCTGACCTGGTCGGCGCCGCGCGTGCTGATCGACACCGAGCACACCGACTGCCACGCGATGACCGTCGAGCTCGACAACGGCGCGCTGCTGTGCACCTGGTACACCGAGGACCTGCCGAACGTCTGCGTCGCCTCCTGGATTCTCTCGCACGACGGCGGCGAGACGTGGACCGAGCCACGCGCCTTCGGTGACGGCGCGCGGGCGGCCGGCAACGAGTCGGCGCTCGTGCTGTCCGACGGCACCGTGCTGCACGCGCTCGACGGGTACTACGACGGCCGGACCGATTTCGAGTCGGTCGGCATCTTTCGATCGCGCGACCACGGCGAGACCTGGTCGCGGATCGCCACCGTCGGCCACCCCGATCATCACATGCACGAGCAGTCGCTGGCCACGCTGGCCGACGGCCGCATCGTGCTGATGTCGCGCGAGCACGGCGACATCGCATGGTCGCAGGATGGCGGCGAAACGTGGACGGAACCGGAGAGCACCGGGATGAGCCTCTACGACCCGCACCTCGTCGCGATGCCGAACGGCGTGCTCGCGGCGTTCGCCGGCTACCGCTTCGGCGGCGGCCTGCGGGTCAGTCTCAGTCCCGACGCCGGCGCCACCTGGCACGGTCCGGGTGATCACTACGGCTACGACGTCGACTCGTCCGCCTACGGATACAACCACCCGATCCTGCTCGAAGACGGCTCGATCTACGTGATCTACCAGCACACGGGCGGCCACAACACACACCATGCGCGCACGATGGCCCTGTGGGGGATTCGCGTGCGCGTCGCCGACTCGGCGGACGGCATCGAAATCCTTCCGGCGCGGGGCAGCCCCGCGGACATCGGATACGAGGCGGCCTACAACCTGATCGTGAACGAGGACGGGCCGGCGCTGCACCGCCCCCGGACGCGACAGTCGATCGCGGAATATCCCGCGATGCAGAACGAGGAGCCGTTCGCTCGCCATCTCGCGGAGCGCGACGTCATCGCCACGCTTCCGCGGGCCGGCTGGAAGTTCAGGAAGGACCGCGACAAGGTCGGCGAACGCGAAGGATGGCACCTGCCCGGCGCCGACCTGGCGACATGGCAGGACATCGAGATCGAGGACTGGTGGGATGCGCACGGCGTTCACCACATCGGTCCCGCGTGGTACCGGCTGCAATGGCAGGTGCCGAACGAGGCGGGCGCACACGCGCAGCGCACGCTCGCCTTCGGCGCGGTGGACGGCAAATGCGAGGTCTACGTGGACGGGACGTTCGTCGGCGCGCCCGATCACGGCTTCGAAGGCTGGGAACAACCGTTCGACATCGACGCGACGTCCCACCTGCGACCGGGCGCCACCGTCGTGATCGCGGTGAAGGTGACGAACTCCAGCGGTCCGGCGGGGATATGGCGACCGGTGAGGCTGGTGGGACCGTGAAATCACGCTATTAGTCATTAAATCATTAAGCCAATGGTTATTGGCCATTGCATTGACTAACAACCGTTGGCCCAACGCGGGCTTCGCCCGCAAGTCGGAAAGTCGGAAAGTCGGAAGGTCGAAAGTCGAAAGAACCTGACTACGGCCAGCGCGGTGGGGCATCGACAGTTCCGCTTTCGACCTTCAGACC
>NYZC01000264.1 GCA_002686995.1 Phycisphaeraceae bacterium
CGGGCATGATTCAGATTGCTCCAGAGGATTGGGTGGCTGCGCTCGACCCCAGCCACCCACTCTGCGAACGATTCCAAAGGGACCCGCGACAGTTGTCATGCACTCATTTGGTGGCGAATCGCTGTCGTGTCGATGGACTCCGGCCGGCGGGCAGGATAGGATCCTCATGACGTGATTCGGACCGTAACATCTGCCGCGCGGCAAAGAGAACGAGCATTTACGCTCATTGAACTGCTCGTGGTCATTTCGATCATCGCGCTGCTGATCGCGCTGCTGCTGCCGGCGATCAAGCGGAGCCGCGAAAGCGCTCGGAACGTGGTCTGTGCGAGTCGGCTCAAGCAACTGGGCATCGCATGGGGAATGTATCTCGAGGAGTCCGAGGGCAGCTATGCCACGCGAACGCCGGGCGGAACGAATCCCCTCGGGATCCCCTGGCTCTGGTACATCATGCTGCGCGATTCCGAAACGGGGTACGACATGTACGAGATGCTGCAATGCCCCTCGATGGAGTCGTTCGGGTGGTTCGACGATTACACGGGACGTTTTCCCTATCCGGGTGACCATCGGGGCGGGTCGCGCGTCGGCCCGTACGGGGTCGATGGACCGTGGCCGTCGTACATCGAGATCGGCTATGGCTACAACATGAAGATCCAGGGCGGGGGCAAGCATTACCGGGATGATTTCAGCGACCCGGCCGCGACCGGCCTTCACGCCGAAACGGGCAGCTTCTACTGGTGGAATCATCTCGGCAGCTCGGGCGAGATCGGCTACTGGTACGCGGATCGTCACTTCGAAGGTATGGGTAACGTCCTGTTCATGGACGTCCACGTCGGGCCCGTGGAAACGCCTTACCCCGCGCATGCGCCGGACGACCTTCAGGATCCCGATTGACGGGAAAGATCGGGAGTTCCAGCGAGATGCGAGTCGAAGCGCTCGACGCCGAAGGCGACGCCATCGACGGCTTATCGAAGGACGACTGCGTCCCCCTGACCGCCGACCGCATCCGTCACCTCGTGAAATGGGGGGACACGACGGACTGCCACCTGATCCGGGCTCGGCTCATCCGGCTGTGAATTGACCTGAGCAATGCGCGCCTGTTCTCGTTCAACCCGCGGATACGGCGTCGGCACTATGTCCCATCGTATGACTGAGTCGCCTCACATCGGATTCCACTTCTTCACAAGGGCGCTTCTGATGTGCGCAATCGGCGTTTCCTCGGCGCGCGCTGCCGCGCCGCCAACCGTATTCATCGGCAGCTACCTGGAGCGCGGCCACGCGCAGTCGAAGCCGCGGCCGGGGCAGGTCAGGGATCATCTTCGGATCGTCGCGGCGCCGGGGGAATACGAGCCGGCCGTCGTGTCCGTGCGCGCCGGCGAGGCGCTGGCAGGCGTCCGGATCAGGATCGCCGGTGAGCTTTCAGGTGAAGGCGGGCGGGTGATTCCGGCCGACGCGATCACCGTCCGACTGGCGGATCCGTTTACGACGTGGACGGAAAAGACCGGCATCGAGCAGTTTCTGCTCAGCGATCGTCCGGTGGACATCGAAGCGGATACCACGCGGCGCTTCTGGCTCACGGTGCGCGTGCCGGATGATGCCGCGCCCGGCGTCTATCGCACGAAACTGTTCGTCGAGATGCCGATGGGGCGGCTCGGACCGGATCTGATGAAGACGCGGACGCTGGCCGTGCTGAAATTCGAGGTCGAAGTGCTCCCGGTGCCGCTCGTCACGGCCCACGAGACCGGGATGGCGTACTTCATGTACAACAACACGTCCTATTACGCGAAGGCGCCGGGCGGTGCCGAAGCGCTGATCACCGAGGCATACCAGGCTCGCGTTTTCGAGGACATGCGCGAGCATGGCATGACCACGGCGACGCTCTACCTGTACCCGGTGGTGGACGACGAATTCACGCTGACCGGTCGCTCGGCGAACCATCTGAGCATGGCTGCGACCATGCGCCTTCTCGAGCAGACCCGACTCGTCGCTCCGGGCGTGCCCGTGGTCTGGCTCGGGCCGACGGCGTACGGGCCGGACGTGTGGAAGGGTGTGGAGCGGGGTCGGCGCGAGCACGGGTGGCCCGAGATGCTCTACTACGCCGTCGACGAACCGGAGACGGAGGAGCGCAATCTCCAGGCGCGCCTGTTCATGAGAAATCTCAATCGTTTTCGGGCGCAGCACCCGCATTGGAAGGTGCGCGCGACCACGGCGCTCGGGTCGTCGCGCGGCATTCAGACGGTCGGCTACCTCCACGACCACTGGATCACGTGCATGGCCCAGCGGATCGGCGAGTCGGGGGTGATCGCCGACGCGAGGATGCACCGCAAGGAGATCTGGACCTACGACTGCATGGCGGCTCCGGTCGACGCCGAGACCGATCGGTACTACTTCGGCGTCTGGGCGTGGGTCGCCGGGGTGAAGGGGTGCTCGCACTGGTGCTATTTCGATGGCATGCCCCGGCTCAGCTATGTCTATCCCGCAAAGGACGAGCTGATCCCGACCGTCGGATGGGAGGCCGTCCGCGAAGGAATCGACGACTACCGTTACCTCGTGACGCTGAAGAGGCTTGCCGGCAAGGTGGCCGCCGCCGGTCATGACGACCTGGTGCGCGACGCGGAGGCAGTGTTCGAGCAGGTGAAGGCGATGGTCACGATGGACAACTACGGCAAGGCCTATCACAAGGCGATCGCCACGGGCGGAGACGCCGGCGCCTACGACCGGCCGCGCGTGGAGCCTGATCTGCCGATCGAGCGCTACGACGAGATCCGCCACGCGGCGGCGCGACTTTCCGTTCGGATTGCCGAGGCACTGCGGGACTGAGCGCTCCATGTGAACCGGCCGCCCGATGCTTTGCGGGCGGCTCAGCGTGGCCGACAGGCCAATCCCGCGCCTTCCGCCCGCATCCTGCGACCTGCATGCTGGGTCGTGCATCCGGCCGAAGGCTTCGCATCGTCCATCCAGGCGGCCTGGCACCAGGATGTCACCGAGGATCCCGGGACGCATGGCCGCTATCATCTCGCCTTACTCATAGAGCAAGGAGAGCATGATGCGCATCAACGTCGCCGCACGCTGCGTTTCGAAGACCGATTTCGACCCCGGCGTCGAGCATGGCCTCTTCTGGGACATCTCGACGTACATGCTGTACCCGCTGACATGGGATCCGCTGCTGCTCGTGCGGCTCGACGGGCTGCCCGAGCTTCGCCAGCCCGACGATCCGGTCGACGCGCCAGGGGACGCGATCCTCATGTTCGCGGAGCCCAACGCGGATTCCGATGCGCCCCTCCTCGCCGAAGCGCTCGGTGCGGGCGGGCGCGTCATCCTCAATCATCCTTCACCCCAGCTTGTCGCGGCGGTCGGATCGAGCGCGTGCGAGGGTGGCTACGGCGACGACATCATCTCGCTTCGCGAACGATGGCACTTCGGCTCCGAGGGGCGCGAGCCGTACATCTATCCGCACATGCAGACGTTCCGACGTCTGAACCCGGCGTCCGGGGAGGTGCTCTCGCGCATCGGCGGCAATCCGGACCTGATCGTCAACGATCGCGCCGCGATCTTCGCAGGTGATCCGTTCGTCGCGGCGTACGGCTACCAATACATGCCGTGGAAGATGACGCGGATGATGGGCGATCTGGCGGAGCTGATCGTTCATGCAGTCAGCCGGCTCATCGAGGCGCCGGTCAGCGCGGACGAGCAGCGCAGGATGAAACGCGGCATCGAGCTGCGGCGTGACTTTCATTCCTTCGGCTATGCCTGTCTGACCGTGCGCGAGCTGGATCGGTGCTATGGCGGCGGCAGGGTCGATCTTGCCGAAACCTGCAGCCTCGCGGTCGAGGCCGCGCGCCGGTTCGTCCAGGGCACGACGCGCGAGGCGACGCTGGCGCTGAAAGCCGCGTTCGAGGCGCTGGAGCGGCAGAACCGGAAGCTCCAGCCGGTGACCGCGATCTTCACCGACACGTATCACGGCGGTGAGCTCTACCCCGACGTCGGCTACTTCGAGATCGACTGGCCCGAGCACCCCGCCGACGTGCTGCGCGTCTCGCTGGATTGGGCCCGGACGCGCTCGTACCGGTTCAACGTCGACCTCGGCGCCACGACGGTGCGCGAGATGGCGATCCGGTTTCCCGACCTGTTCGAGCAGATTCGCCGGCAGCAGGCGCGGGGCCACGTCGAGTTCGTCAACGGATCGTGCAATCAGCCCTATCCCCCGTTCCACTCGCTGGAGAGCCAGATCCGCCAGTTCGACACCGGGCGGGAGGTGTGGGCCGAGGCGCTCGGCACCACGATCAAGACGTACGCGTCCCAGGAATACGGGTTCTGCCCGCAAATGGCGGCCGTGCTCAAGCAGCAGGGCTACCGCAACGCCGTGGTGCGCGTGCAGAACATGGGCGACGCGCCGACGGTGACCGACGAGCAGATCCAGTGGGAAGCGCCGTGCGGAGACCGGCTCCGGTCGCTGCCGTCCCACCCGCACAAGTCCGAGGACATGAACCAGTTCACGTACAACAACCTGCACCTCAAGATTGCCCTGCACCAGCGGGACAACCTCGACTTCGCGGTCTACACGTGCCTCGGCGACATCACCTTTCACCGCCCCATGCGCGAGGAGCTGGCGAGGGTTTGCCATTACGCGCCGGTGTTCGGGCGCTTCGACACGCTTCAGGGCTATTTTCGCCGGACGCGCAGCGTGGCGGCGCCCGACACGCGGTTCTACATGCGCGACTTCGACTGCGATGCCGGATTCATCAACCTCGACCTCTGGCCCGTCTACAAGGACTACACGGGCAACTACAACAGCAACTGCATGAACTCGATGGCCGCGACGCACCTGTTCGCGGCGGCCGAGCTTCTCGACGCGGTCGGCACCGCGCGCGGCGAGGGGGCGCACCGTTCGGACATTCACGAAAAGAACTGGGAAGCCCTGACGCACTACCAGGGGCACGGCACCTACATCGTCCCCTACTTCGCCTCGGGCGGATTCCTGGGGTACGGCGACAGCCCCGCGAGCCGGAGCGCCGGGAGGTCGACGCTCAACGTCCACGAGTACCTGGGCCCGGTCGATTACAGGGACGTGAAGCAGGTCACCGACGTGCTCATGGATGATGCGCGGAAGCGGGCAAACGAAATGGTCGTCGAGCGCGTCGGCGCGGACGGTGCTTCGGGGCGGCGGATCTTCAGCTTTGCACCGGCGCGCGACAGGATCGTTCGAATCGAGGGCGCCGCCGGCCGGACGTTCGATCATGGCGGGACGGCGCTGCCCCGGCAGGATGATGGCGCCGATGCGCTCGTGGAAATGCCGTTGCCGGCGTACGGCTTCGCGTCGATCGCGGAATCCGCGAGTGCGGCGCCGTCCACCGCCGACCCCGTCCGCGCCGGCGAGGACTTCCTCGAGAACGGCGCGATTCGAGCCGAGTTCGACACGCAGTCGGGCACGCTGCGCCGGCTGGTGCGGCGCAGCGACGGCGCTGACCTGCTGGCGGCGGGCAGTCACGCGTTCTACGCGCCGCAGACCGGTCCGCACCGATGTCTGGGCGTGACCGTCAAGTCGTCGGGCCCCCTGCGCGGCTCCGTGGAGTTCGAGCTCGAGCTGACGGATCAGCGGGGCGACGTGTGCCGTCTGCGCACCTGCGCCACGCTCGATGCCGGCTATTCCGTGGTGACGTTCGGGACGGAGGCCGACCGGGCGCCGCACGTCGAAGGCAACCAGTGGGTCAATCACCTCGGGACGCGCTTCGAGCTTGCGGACGCGTCGGCCGAGGTGTGGACCAGTCATTTCAACGTGCTCGAATCGTTCCCGCACCGCCAGGTCTACTCGCCGTACGTCCTGCTGGTGCGCGGCGGCAACGGCGACGTCGCATTCCTGAACGAGGGCAACCAGTTCTGGGTGCACGATGGCGGCACGCTGTCGCACATCCTGATCATGGAGAACGAGCCGGCGCGGCGGTTCCGATACGCCGTCGGCATCCCGGACGAGAACCCGATCATCCAGTCCCGCGCCTGGGCCGGGCCGTACTTCGCCGGGGCGGGCGACGGAACGCAGGATCACCAATCGCTGATCGATCCCGGCAGTGACGACGTCGAGGTGCTCTCCTGTCGATACGACGACGGGGCGCTGCTGCTGCGCATCGCCAACACCGCCGACCGGCGCGTCCGGACGACCCTGGGTGTCGCGGCGCCGATCGCGTCGGCGCGCATCACCTCGCTGGCGGGAGACCCCGGCCAGGAGCTCAAGGTGGTAGACGGCCGCGCGGCGCTTTCGCTTCGCCCGTGGGACCTCCGGCAGATCCGGTTGACGCTGTGAATGGGGGGGGCGCCGCATCACGCCGGGCGATGCACTCGGGTTCGGAGGCCAGCGCGACGCTGATCGAGTACGAGTACGATTCGCCCGACGTCGGGGCGGACCCCTCCAGGCGTCATCGGTCAGGCTGAGCGCTCGCACCAGCCGTTCGCCGTAGAATCATGCCATGCCCGACGACGCAAAGACCAGTCGCATCGCGTGGCGCAACGACACCTATCAGCGCACGCTCGAGAACTACCTCCAGGCCTTCTGCGTCGAACAGTACGACGAGCGCGCATCAAGGCTCTGGAGCCGCGATTACACGTCGCTCGAAGCCTACGAAGCGAGCGTCGCGGCAATGCGGGAGCGCTGGCTCGGCATCCTCTGTCCGCCCGACCTCGAGCCATCAGGCGAACTGGCCGCGCGGCCGGCCGAGCTGCTCGATGAGCCGCGCGACGCGCAGTGGCTCGAGCTGCCTCTGGGGGGACTGTCGGCCGAGGGCATCCTGGTCATGCCGAAGGGCGCCTCCGGCCCGGTCCCGCTGATCATCGCGCAGCACGGCCTCGGGTCCTCGCCCGAGCGCGTCTTCGGCGTGGACGACGCGCCAGACATCTATCACGGGTGGGGTCGCGACCTGCTGGACGAGGGCTACGCGGTGCTCGCGCCGCTGCACCTGTCGCAGACGGATGCCCGTAACCGCATTCAGCACCTGGCGACCCTCGCGGGAACGACCCTGGCGGGCATCGAGCTGGCGCGGCTGCAACGGCTGCTCGACGTGGTCCTGGCACGGCCCGACATCGACGCCGAGCGCGTCGGGATGTGGGGGCTGAGCCTCGGCGGCATGGCCACGCAGCTGTTCGCGCCGGTCGAGACGCGCATCAGGGTCTCCATCTCCAGCGCCTGGTTCAACCACCGCCCGAACAAGCTGGCCCGGCCCGATCCGCGATACAGCTGTTACCTGGAATCGCCCGAGACGCACGTGTTCATGCGCGACTGGCTGATCTGCTTCGCGGACGAGGACCTCCACAGCCTGATCATCCCCCGCGCGATCATGTACCAGAGCGGCAAGAATGACGGAATCGCGTGGTGGCCGCAGCTTCCGGCGGTGTTCGAGAAGCTGCGCTATCATTACGAGCGTCTCGGGATCGCCGACCGTGTGGCGCTCGACCTGCACGACGGGTGCCACGAGATCAGGCTGGAGTCCGGCATGGCATGGCTCCGGAAGCATTTGGGGAATTCTTGAATCCGGATTTCAGATTTCTGGCCGGTGTCGCCGTGCTCGTCGTGGCGGCCTCGATCGGTTACGCCGCGACGCCGCGGCGCGGCATCGTTCCGCCGCTCTGCGCCGAGGCGCCGGCGATCGACGGAAAGCTCGACGACGGCTGCTGGAAGACGGCGGCCGTCACCGGCGGCTTCAGCCAGTTCGCCCTTCCCGGCAAGCTGCACCCGGAGCAGACGGAGGTTCGGGCCTGCTACGACGAGGACCATCTGTATCTCGCGCTCAAGTGCGAGGTGGCCGAGATGGACAAGTTCCGGGCGCGCATGGACGAGGCGAAGGGGGCGTTTCGCTACTCGCGCGGCGGCGTGTTCGAGCTGTTCCTGGACGTCAATCGCGATCGCAAGACGTTCCAGCAGTACATGCTCCATGCCAACGGGACGGCGCTCATCACGATCGACGCGAACGACCTTCTGCGCGCGCTGAACGATGAGTACCTGCGGCGCAAGGCGGTCGTCACCGAGACGGGCTTCGTCATCGAGGCCGCGATCCCGTTCGCGATGCTGCACCTGCACCCGGACGCCGCGACCACCTGGGGCTTCAACCTGAACCGGGTGCACGACCTTTACGACGAGCGATTCGACAGGAACGGTTTTTACAGCTCGTGGAACTCGACCGCGGGCGAAGGCTTCCAGACGCCGGAGAAGTTCGGCGACCTGGTGCTGGAGGCGGACTTCTCGCCGTTCTACTGGAACGTGGCGCTCGATCACGAGCCGCAGCCGGGCGACGAGGAGATCGCGGCGCGGGTGGTCAACGAGACCGGCCGTGACTTCTCGGGCAGCATTGTGCTGCAGGTGGGCAAGGCGCGCCACGAGGCGAAGCTTGCGATCAAGGCCGATGCGGGCGTGTCGATCCGGTTCAAGCACCGGGTGACGATCGCCGATTCGGGCGCCAGGGTCCGCATCGGACTGGCCGACGACGACGGGCGCGTGCGCTACATGGGCGGCACGCAGAAGGAGGATCGTACGCCCGGCGACGACAGGGAGCCGCCGGTCCCCTCCGGCGCGGAGCGGCGGGCGGGACTGATCGTGTTTCGTCGACCCTACACTCAGCCGGTGCTTTACAAGGCCGTGCCGCGTCACGACGAGGCGACCTCGCAGCTTGCGATGGTCGCGTGCCGGGGCGAGTTCGAGCCGATTACGTTTTCGGTCTACGCATTGCGCCCGATCGATGCGCTGAAGGTGAGCGCCGGCGACCTGTCCGGTCCCGGGGAGGCGAAGGTGCCCGCCGAAGCGATCGACGTGCGCCGCGTCGCGTGGCAGTCGGACTGGTCGAACCCGAAGAGCTTCGAGGCGAAGGAGCACCTGCTCCGCCATTTCGACTCGCTGCGACTGGCCGAGGGCATGGCGCAGCGATTCTGGGTCACCGTCCGGGTGCCCGAGGATGCGCCGGCGGGCCGCTACACCGGCACCATCACCCTGACCGCCGACGACGTCGAGACGCCGATCCGCCTGCATCTCGCGGTGCCGCCCTTCGACCTGTCCGAAGCGGACGGGATGGGCTACTTCATGTACTACCCGGGTCTGAAGCACGAGTCGGTCAGCAACGAGGCGTTCCTGCGCAAGACCGTCGAGGACATGCGCGACCACGGGATGACGACCTTCACGATCTATCTCTGGGTCGCGAAAAAGGACGCGGAGACGGGGCAGACCACGATCGACGTCGACGAGCAGGTCTCGGAGACGCTGGGCGTGACCTACGCGCGCATGATGGACATCCTGGGCGAAGGGGGTCTGGGACGGACGGCGCCGCTGCTCGACGTGCACTCCATGAACTACGATCCCGATGTGATCGTCGGTCTGGATCGAATCTGCCGGGAGCGCGGCTGGCCGGAGGTGTTGTTCTACATCGAGGACGAGATCGATTACCCGGAACGGATCAAGCGGGCGCGAAAGATTCTCGAGGATATCCGCCAGCGTTCGCCCGATATCCGTACGACCACGGCGCTGGGCAAGAAGGGCGCCACGGCGCTGGGGCACATGTACGACGTCTGGATCGGGTGCTCGACGCCGGAGATGATCGAGATGTGCAACGCGAAGGGGAAGGCGCCGTGGACATACAGCTGCCGCGCCGTCTACGAGGTCAGCCCCGCGTTCGAACGCGCCTTCTTCGGGCGCTTCGCCTGGAAGCTCGGCTTGCGGGGCGTCTCGTTATGGAGCTACGCCGAGGACAGCTCCTTCTCTGACCGTTTCGGCCGCAAGCAGACGTATGCGGACTTCGAGACCTTCCCGATGGACTGGCGGCACCGGTACGGTCACGTGGTGTTCGAGAAGGACGAGATCGTGCCGACCGTGACGTGGGAGGCCGTGCGGGAGGGCATCGACGACTATCGCTACATGCTCACGCTGAAGAAGGAGGCCGAGGCCGCGCTGGAGGGCGACGACGAGACGGCTCACAAGGCCGCCCGCGCCGGCCTGCGCCTGCTCGACGAGATCGCCGAGCGCACGCCGGTCCTCAGTGACGACAAGAAGTACGGTCGGGCATGGCGCGAGCTTGGCGACATGGACGCCGATCGAACGGCCGTCATCAACGCGATCATGGCGATTCGCGGGGGATGGAAGAAGGCGCCCTGAATCGGCGCGCAGCGATCGACCCCAGGCACTCGATCACCCCGACTTCTTCGCAGGCTCGATCAGCGTCTCGCCCAGCGCGATGCAGGACGAGCTTCGGACGCCGCCGATGCTGTTCTGCCAGATGTCGCGAGCGAACGGCTTGCCCGGGGCGCGTTGCCCGTCGATCTCGATGCCCGATTCGTAGGTGAAGAAGAGGACGGTGAAGAACTCTTTCTCCGGGGTGAACGGTCCGTATGCGATCACGGGCGGATCGACCACGTTCCAGGACGCGACGACGCGATGGTCGGCAACCTCGACCATCCAGCGCGGCTGGTGCTCGATGTCGCCTTCCAACTCGAAACGCGCTTCGGCCAGCGGCGCCTCCGGATCGTGGAAGGTGCTGTTCGGAAAGAAGTTCTCGTTGATCCACTGACCGACTTCAGGCTGGTCCGTGCCCACGACGCTGAAGCCGTCGGGACCGGGCCTGATGACGTGAACCGTGATGCCGCGACCGGCAGGGCAGTGGTTCGTCCGGAACAGGCTGAACCACGTCACGGCCTGGTCATCGTCAGGATCGCGAAGGGCGTTGATCCAGTGCTCACCGATCCATACGAGTCTTCCGGCGTTCTGGTGGATCAATGGGTTCATGACAGGTTCGCGCTTGACCGGCGCTGGTCATCTTAGGCTCTGTCTCAAGACTCTGCCTGGCGTCGACCGGCTGCATCGCCCGTTGGCGGCGTCGGCCTCCATCGACGATGCACAGCGACATCGCCTGCTTC
>NYZC01000265.1 GCA_002686995.1 Phycisphaeraceae bacterium
AAAGCCCCCCCTTTCCAAGGGGGGGTTGGGGGGGTCCAATACATGCCTCACTCATGCTCCTCCTCATGGAACGTGCCGTCCGCGTGAAAGTGTCCGCCTTGCTGCCGACCGCTGCCGCCCGCGAGCATGAGCTCGTACACGCCGTGGTGGACGACCTCGTTGCCGTCGGTCAGTCCGCTTTCGATCACCACCCAGCGCCCGTCACCGACGCCGAGGTCGGCTTCGAGACGAATGACCTGATCCGGGTCCTTCGGGTCGCGCCGGAACAGGATCTTTCGGAGCCCGTCGCGGATGACGGCGCCCGCGGGGACGGCGAGCTGCGGCTCGTCGGTCTCGTCGAGCACGATCTCCAGCTCGGCCGCCACGCCCTGTCGTGCCCAAGGCGGCGGCTCGCCGCGCTGCGGGATGACGATCAGGTCGATCTTCCGCTCGACCGGATCGGCCTCGAGCCCGATCGTCAGTCGGCCTTCGATCGACCCGGTCAGGGCCGCGCCGCCCCCGCGCGGCGGAACGATGCGGACCCTCATGCCGGGACGCAGCCGTCCCAGGTCGGACTGCAGCCCGACGGCCCGGAAGCGGATGTCCGTGGGGTCGGCCGTCGTGATGACGCGCTGCGCGGTATCGACCCATGCGCCGTTCGTGATGTCCAGCGATTCGATGACGCCCGCCTGCTGCGCCGTGAACGCGACCTGGTCGATCGTGCGCCAATAGGGAAGCGGTTCGGAATCGGTGCCCACGTTGCGGCGCAGCGCTTCGATCGAAAGGCCGAGCGTGGCCGCCGCGGCGGTCATCGAGAGGTCGGGGCGCGGCGGCCGGTCGTCCGAGTCGGAGACGCGCTCGCCAAGCGCGTCCGCGTAGAGCAGCGGCGTCGATCGGCGGTAGCTGTCGAGCTTCGCCTTGACGTTGATCCGCTGCTGGTTCAGCAGCGCGTGCTCCTCCTTGACCTCGGCGAGCAGCGTCATCGTCTCGGCCAGTCGGGCCCGGGCGTCGGCCAGCTCGGATGCCGCGCCACCGCCGGCCCGGACGAGCGCCTCGACCTGTTCGACGCGGGCCGACCAGACCTTCGCCTGCTCGCGGAGCCTGGTGTCATGCCGTTCGACCGCGACGTCGCGGGCGCGGATGCCTGAAAGATCGCGAGCCGCCTGGCGAATCCTGATCATGGTCTGGTCGAGTTCGTGCTGCATCGTGCGCCATTGCGGCGAGTCGACGCGATAGAGCGGCGCGCCGGATTCAACGCGAGCGTACTGGTCGACCAGCAGCTCGACCCGGCCGGAAAGCGGCGTGTGGTATTCGCGTCGGGCGCGTGGCTTCAGCTCGAAACGACCGGGGACGCGAACCGTCGACGCGACGTGGCGGCGCTCGACGCGCGCGAAGGTGATGCCGAGATTGCGTCGCACCAGCGGCGGCACCTCGATCCGGTTCGTGATCGTCGGCTTGTCGTGGTCGAATCCGTTGGATCTCTTGGTACCGTTGGTACCGTTGGGACCGTTGGGACTGTCGGGACCGTCGGTGCCGGCGCCCGGTTCACCTGAGCATCCCGCCGCAAGCAGGCCAGCGAGTGCAACGACCAGGCGGTGCAAGCGATGTCGCTGCGGGACGGAGCGCGTCAGGTTTGATTGAGCGGTCTTCATGCTTCTACTCGGATTCGTCTACATCGTTTTCGAACGCGATCGCCGGTCCCGGTTCGACCAGTGCGCGCAACCCGTTCACGGCCATCGCTTCCTCCACGCGCGCGTCGAGCATCCGGGTCCGCGTCTCGAGTCCGCGCGTCAGCGCGTCGAGCGTCACCAGCAAGTCGATCTGTCCGAGGGCGCCCAGGCGATCGAGGTCCTCGAGCTGCTGATCGACGAGGGGCGCGACCTGGTCTCCAAGCCAGGCGCTGCGGCGCCGGGCCGCCGTGGCGCCGAGCTTCGCGTCCTGCACCGCGCTGACCAGCCGTTCGTATTCCGCTTCGAACGCGGCCTTCGCGGCTTCCCTCGCCGCCTGGGCCTCGACGACACCGCGCCGGTTGCCGTCGAATACGGGGACGGGCATCTCCAGGGTCACGCCGACGCGCGACGTGCCGTCGTCGTCCTCGTAGGCCGGTCCGATCTCGAGATCGGGATACTGCTTGCGCAGCTCCAGACGCAGTGCCCGGTCGGCGACCTCGAACTTCGCTCGTGCGATCGCGAGCTCGAGATTGTGGACGCGCAGCAACTCGTTGAGCGTCGTGCCGTCGTCCGAAGGGGCCTCGAGGACGACCGTCGGATGCAGGTCGATCGGCGTTTCCGCGGCGAGCCCGGTCAGCGCCAGGACCAGGCGCCGGCGCCTCTCGATCTCGACACGAAGGGCCTCGATCTCACCGGTTCGTCCGACCTTCTCGATCTGCAGCGCACGCAACTGCGGCGCGCCGAGACGATCGGCCTGTCGCTGTTTCGCCGCGAGTTCGACGACATCGTTCACGCGGTCGAGGTGCGACGCGACGAGCTCGATCCGGTGGACCGATTGCGACCAGCGAACCCACGCTTCACGCAGGGCGGCGATCGTCGATCGTTCCACGCGCAGGGCCCGGCGCATGGCGAGATCGGCCTCCGCGAGGGCGAGCTGCTTCGCCATGGCAAGGCGGCCGGAGATCGGAATCGTGAACCCGAGGCTTCCGCCGAGGATCCACGGCTCGTCGACGCTCTCGGCGATGCGCATCGCATCGAAGCTCAGCGTCGGATCGGCCCAGCGCCCCGTTTCGGCGGCGCCGAGCGCCGGCACGCGAGCCTCGAGGCGCGCGGTGCGCAGCGACGGATTGAGCACGAGGGCGACAAGCTCCGCTTCGTGCAGGCTCAGTCCGTCGGATGGGTCGTACGCGGCGCGCCCGGGATCGGCCTCGGCGAGCCGCGCGGCGTAGGCGGCAACCTGTGCGTCTTCAGGACTGCGCAGCGTCCACGCGGCGTGATGCGCGTCGAGGTCGAGCGACAGGGGCACATAACCCTGGCAGCCGCATAGGACCGCGCAGAGCAGCAGCGGAAGAATGTTCGATGATCTCATCAGGGATCCCGACCCGGGAACGACGACAGCAGCCGACGTCGAGCGCCGCGCGAGCCTTGCGACTCGAACGGTTCGGCGCACGTTCGGATCGGGAATTCAGAGGCGAAGGACGGTGGAGGTGAGGGCCAGGCGGTGGTCGCCGGGCGGCCCATCGCGACGGCCGAGCGACAGGCCGGCGTGAGACCGCGAGGTTTCGTTGACCGACGACACCGTGAAGGCGACGAAGGCGAGCGGCGACAGCGTCCGCGGGCCCGATGCGTCGACCGTGACGCCGTCGGCGCCAAGCGGGCTGTCTTCGTGATCGTGGTCGGGGCTCCGCTCCGGGTCGGCACCGTGATCGCCGTCGTGGTGCCCGCACTGCCCGTCAGCGTGCCCCTGGATCGCGGATCGGGCATGCCCCTGATCGCAGATGCAGAGCACCAGTATGGGGGCCATACAGCCCCACAGGGCCAGGCAGGTCGCCGACCCCAGCGTGCCGAGATGCATTCCGCTTCGTGACATTGACATTGTTGTTGATCGCTACGTCACGTTATCGACCGAAGTTCGGAAAAACATAAGCAGATGAGGCGGGACGCGAGGTGAACATCGTGTCCGAGTCGACAAATAACGATTGGCTTGATGACTAATAGCCTAATGATAATGATAATGATTCCGCGTCCCGCCGGCCACGCACCATCATCCCACCCGTAAGCACCATCACGCTCTTGAAGCCTGACTGCGACAGGATGCACGCGGCCGCGTGGGCGCGCTGGCCGCTCAGGCAGACGGTCACCGTGTCGGCCGCGGGGTCGAGCTCATCGAGGCGTCCGCGCAGTTCGTCCAGGGGGATGTGCACGGCATCGGGAAGCGGATTCCGTTGCACCTCTTCGAGCGTTCGGACGTCGACGAGCTGCCGTCCGGACAGGTCCTCGTCGACCTGCGCGAAGCGCGTGACGCCGTCGACCTCGTTCGACGCGGCGAACGCGGCGATGTGCACGATGTCCTTCGCGCTGCCGAAGGGCGGTGCGTAGGCAAGGTCGACGCCGGCGAGATCACGCACCGTCGCTCCGAAACGGATCGCGGTGGCGATGACGTCGATGCGCTTGTCCACGCCGTCGCCACCCACCGCCTGGGCGCCGAGCACGGCGCCGGACTCGGGGTCGTAAACCAGCTTGAGCAGCATCGAATCGCCGCCGGGATAGTAGTCGGCGCGATGCGTGCCGGTCACGATGACGGCGCGGGCGGCGCGCCCGGCCTTTGCCGCGTGCCTGACGCCCAGGCCGGTCAGCGCCGCGGTCTTTTCGAACACGCGAACGATCGCGGTCCCGGTGACCGGCGCCATCGCCGGTGCACGATCGGACGCCGCGTGCTCGCCGGCGATGCGACCGGCACGATTGGCGGGCCCCCCCAGCGGAACGCGCATCGGCGTGTCCAGCACACGATGGTGATACTCGATGGCATCGCCCACCGCGTAGACATGCGGGTCGCTCGTCTGCATGAATTCGTTGACGGTGATGCCGCCCGCCGGGCCGATGTCGATGCCCGTGTCGGCGGCGAGCTTCGTGTTCGGACGCACGCCGATGCCGAGCACGACGAGGCCGGCGCCCAGCACGGCGCCGCTCTGGAGCTCGACGGCCGTGGCCACGCCGTCGCGCACGTGCAGCGCGTTGATGCCGTCGCAGAGGTGCAGGGCAACGCCACGATCGGCGAGTTCGCGCTCGACGACGTGCGCCATCTCTGAATCGAGCGGCGGCAGAACCTGGTCGAGCAGCTCGACCAGCGCCACTTCGACGCCGAGGCGCGCCAGTTGCTCGACCATTTCGAGCCCGATGAAGCCCGCACCGACGACCACGGCCCGTCGCGGATGATGCTCGTTGAGCCAGGACTTGAGGCGATCGGTGTCCTGCAGGTTGCGCAGCGTGAACACGTTGGCGGCGTCAGCACCCTCCATCGGCGGGACGATGGGCGCGGCGCCGGTCGCGAGGATCAGCCGATCGTAAGCCTGCTCGTGCGTTGCGCCCTGTTCGAGGTCGCGAACGGTGACCGTGTTCATTGCGCGGTCGATGCCGATGACTTCGTGACGCGTGCGCACGTCGACGTTGAACCGCCGTCTGAAGTGCTCGGTGCCGGCGATCAGCAGGGCATCGCGCGACACGATCTCGCCGCCGATGTAATAGGGCAGGCCGCAGTTCGCGAAGGATACGTCGCGGTCCTTCTCGTACATGATGATGCGGGCTTGCTCGTTGCTTCGGCGGGCGCGGGTCGCCGCGGATGCGCCGCCGGCGACACCCCCGACGATGACGATGGTGCGTGATGCCTCGTCCGACATGTCTCGGCTCCTTGGTTGCCGTGACCTATGATCGATTCCACGGCATCCTTGCCAGCAGCATGCCCATGCCGCAGGTGTCCGTGACACCCGCGAAGGCGAGCCCGCCTCCGACGAATGCCGGCAGCAGCATCCACCAGGGGCTGACGGCCAGCGACAGGACCGCGCCGCCGAGGACGAGCGATCCGGCGGCGATTCGGACCTGCCGCTCCAGGGACACCGCCTTCTTTCCACGGACCACGGGGACGCCGGCGCGCTCGCACGCGAGCGTGCCGCCCTCGACCTTCACGGCGTTGGCGTATCCCGCCTCCGTGAACCTGGCGCACGCCCGGGCGGCGCGATCGCCCGAACGGCAGATGACGTAGAGCGGCTCGTCGGCGGGATGCTGCCGGGACGCCATGATCCGCGCGGGGTCGAGCGAGGAAAGAGGCTCCAGGCGGGCGATGTCGACGTGCATCTCCCGGTACTCGGCCGGCGTGCGGACGTCGATCATCTCGATCGGCTTGCCGGCGCTTCGAAAGGCGTGAATCTGCTCTGGGCTGACGGTGGCGGGGGCGACCATGGCGGGTTCCTTCAAAGGGGCTAAATATCGAAATATAACGATATTACGACTAATATTCCCAAAAAATTTTCATCCGAACCGGGTTTCGACGCATTCCATGATGCTGGCCAGATGCGGCTCGGCGACGGCGTAGAACGTCTTGCGCCCCTCGCGCTCGCTGGAGAGCAACCCGCATCGCTGCATCAGCCGCAGGTGCTCGGACGCCATGTGGCTCGGGATCTCGCACGCGTCGGCCAGTTCGCCCACGGCGTAGCGGCCCGAGAGCAGCATCTGCACCATACGCAGGCGATGCGGGTGAGCGAGCGTCCGCAGGCACTCCGCCGCCTGGGCCAGAGCCTCGAGTCCGATCAGCCGGGTTGCGGGGCGTTTTCGGGCCATCTCAATAGTCATTATATCGACATGTTTCGACATGTCAATCAGTCAATTCCGAATCCCGATTGCAGAGGGCGAGGCCAAGGGTGGTGAAGCCACGCATGCCATGACGTTGTCTTCTCCGCGGTCCACCCGCCGGCTGACGCCGTCAGCCTTACCCACATCCTGACGCGGGGCCGTCTCTCCGGTGCATTCATCGGAAAATGATTACCGAGCCGGGCCGTCGCCGGCCCGGTGGGCGATCCCGGACGTGCCGACTCCGGGCCGAGGACGACCTGGCTCGGCCCCTCTTGTGGATGACG
>NYZC01000266.1 GCA_002686995.1 Phycisphaeraceae bacterium
CCGGCAAGCGGCTGCCGATCGTCTTCAACATCGGGTCGCGGGCGCTGACCAGCCACAGCCTCAACGTGCACGCCGGCCACGACGACGTCATGAGCTGCGCCGACACCGGGTGGGGCATCCTGTTCGCGCGCAACCCGCAGGAGGCCGGCGACATCGCGCTGATCGCGCGACGTGCGGCCGAGTCGTGCCAGTCGCCTTTCATGGCGGTGCAGGATGGCTTTCTCATCACCCACACGATCGAGAACGTCCGACTGCCCGAAAAGCAGTTCATGAAGGACTTCGCCGGTCGCCCGCAGGACCGCATCCTGAACCTGTTCGACACCGGCACGCCGCTGATGACCGGCGTCGTGCAGGACCAGGACTCCTACATGAAGGGCAAGATCGCCCAACGGCATTACTACGTGCACATGAAGCCGGCCATCCAGGAGGCGATGAAGCTCTTCGGCGAGAACCCCGGCCGCCATTACGACCTGATCGAGTGCTACAAGACCGAGGACGCCGAGTACATCCTCGTCGGCATCGGCTGCATGATGGAGACGGCGAAGCCGACGATCGACTACATGCGCACCGAGATGAACCTGCGCGTCGGCGCGATCAACGTCTGCTGCTACCGGCCGTTTCCCGGCCTCGAGCTCGTCAAGGCGCTGAAGGGCGCCCAGGCGTTCACGGTGGTCGAGCGCATGGACGACCCGCTTGCCCCCAGCAACCCGCTGATGCGCGACATCAAGTCCGCGTTCATCGACGCGCAGGTCGGCCTCGAGGCGTACCGCGAGGCGGGCGTCACCGTCGACCGGCTCCCGAAGATGCTGCAGTGCTCGGCGGGGCTCGGCAGCCGCGACATCCGGCCCGGTCACTTCATCGGCGTCGTGCAGAACATGCGCCACGCGGTCGAGGGCAACGGCCACAAGGAGTATTGCACCGTCGGCATCAAGCACGAAACGGCGATCGAGCCGCCGATCGACCCGGACGTGCGCCCGCCCGGCGCGTTCTCGATGCGGGGCCACTCCGTCGGCGGCTTCGGCAGCGTGACCACGAACAAGGTCATCGCGACCCTCATGGGCGACCTGTTCGGCCTGTACGTGCAGGCGTATCCGAAGTACGGGTCGTCGAAGAAGGGCCTGCCGACGACCTATTACCTCACGATCGCCGAAGAGCACATCCGGACGCACTGCGAGCTCGAGCACGTCGAGTTCATCCCCCTCAACGACGTCAACGCCCTGAACCTCGGCGACACCCTGCGGGGTCTCGCCGATGGCGGCACGATCTTCCTCAACTCGTCGAAGCAGACGCCGCAGGACGTGTGGCTGGGCGTGCCGCTGTGGGCGCGCAAGCGCATCCGAATCAAGAGCGCGAAGGTGCTCGCCCTCGACACGTTCCGAATCGCCGACGAGGTCGCACACAACCCCGAGCTGCGCATCCGCATGATGGGCGTCGTGCTGGTCGGCGTGTTCCTCAAGGCGACCCCGTTCGCCGAGCGCTTCGACATGAGCTTCGAGCAGCTCATGGAGGGCGTCGAGAAGGCCGTCCGAGGCTACTGGGGCAAGCGCGGCGAGGGCGTCGTGCAGGACAACCTGAGCTGCATCCGGCGCGGCTACGAGGAAGTCTTCGAGGTGTCGCGCGACATCGTCATGGACAAGTCGCTCGACGAGGAGGCGTCGAACAGCCTGCCGGTGGTGTCCTGAGCAGGACGCCGCAAAGGCCACGAAAAGCCACGAATAGCCACGAAAAGCCACAGGCCGGCAGTCGAGCGGCCGTACCGCCGCCGATTCGAAATCGAACCTGCCTTTCCGACCGACTCATCGGAGTACCAGATGTCCGTCACTCCCGCGAAGCTTCCGTCCTCGGCCAAGGAGATCGTCGACACCAAGAATTTCATGGACCGCGTCGTGCCCCTGTACGAGCAGGGCGTCGGTGACATCGAGCTCGAGGCCGACCTCGAAACCGCTCGGTCGGCGATTCCCGCCGCGTCCGGCGCGCCGCGCGACTTCTCGTTCATCGCGCCGGAGATCCCGGAGTTCATCCAGGAGAACTGCGTCGGCTGCATGGACTGCGTCACGGAGTGCCCGGACACCGCGATCCTCGGCAAGGTCATCGGCAAGGAGAAGCTCGACGAGAAGTTCGACGAGATGCCCGACGACAAGCGCGAGCACGTCCAGAACGAATGGGCGAAGACGCGCAAGTACTGGACGGCCTACGAGAAGAAGAGCGAGGAGCCGGGCTACTTCGGCATCTTCATCGACCCGTCCAAGTGCAAGGGCTGCGCCGAGTGCGTTCAGGTCTGCGACGACCAGGCGCTCAAGATGGTCAAGAAGACCGACTCGAACATGCCCGTCATCAAGGAGCGGTTCGACCACTTCCACGACGTCGGCTCGTCCGACGAGAAGTACATCAAGGACAAGGTCCTCGCGGACATGATGCTCGCCGACCGGTCGCTGCAGTACGTCGGCGGCGCAGGAAGCTGCGCCGGCTGCGGCGAGGCGACGGTGCTGCGCATGTTCATCGCGGCGACGTGCTACGTCTACGGGCAGGAGAACGTGGGCCTGATCGCGGCCACCGGCTGCAACACGGTCTACACCTCCACGTACCCGTACAACCCGTACAACCTGCCGTGGTCGAACTCGCTCTTCGAGAACGCGCCGACGTACGCGATGGGCGTGCGAGCCAAGTGGGACCAGCAGGGCTGGGAGGACAAGAAGGTGTGGGTCATCGGCGGCGACGGCGCGATGCTCGACATCGGCTTCCAGGCGCTGTCGCGCATGCTCATGAGCGGCATGGACATCAAGGTGATCGTGCTGGACACGCAGGTCTACTCGAACACCGGCGGCCAGGCGTCCACGTCCACCTTCATGGGCCAGAACACGAAGATGAGCGTGCACGGCAAGGAGATCGCGGGCAAGACCGAACGCCGCAAGGAGCTGGCGCAGATCGTCATGGCGCACCCCGACGTCTTCTTCGCCCAGACGACGGCCGCCCACGTGAACCACTTCTACAAGGCGATCATGCGGGCCAACGAGTTCAAGGGCCCCGCCGTCATCAACACCTACACGACCTGCCAGCCCGAGCACGGCGTCGGCGACCATCTCGCCGGCGAGCGGGCCCGCCTCGCGGTGATGTCCCGCGCGTTCCCGCTGATGATCTACGACCCGGAGAAGGGCGAGCGCATCAGGGACCGGCTCGACCTCAAGGGCAACTCGCTGCCCGACAAGGACTGGTACATCAATCCCAAGACGAAGGAGAAGGTCGACTTCGTCGAGTTCGCCCGCGGCGAAGGCCGCTTCGAGAAGCACTTCGACAAGGAAGGCAACCCGTCCGAGGAGCTCCTGCTGGGCAACGAGGATCGGCGCAAGAACTGGCGCATGCTCCAGGAGCTGGCCGGCATCGAGCCGGAGACGCCGGAAGAGGCGTAAGGATGCGGATCGGGCGGAAAGGTGTGAAATCCATCCGCGTTCGTCCGTGTTCATCCGCGGCTCGGCGGCTTCTCGACGCCGTGACCGAAAGACCCATCGGAAGCACCTTCAGGCGATGTCCGAACCGATCACGCGTCTCGCCACCGAGCACTACGACGAGCTGATCGAGTTCCTGAACGCCTGCTTCAACCCGCCGGGCGATGATTTTCCGGGCATCCTTCCCGGATGCTACCAGCCCGATCCCGAGAAGATGCGGTGCAATTACGCCATCCGTCGCGACGGCCGGATCGCGGCGGTGACCGGCGTGTTTCCCATCGAGTGGCACATCGGGACGACGACGCTGCGCATCGCCGGCATCGGCGGCGTGAGCACCGCTCCGAAATGGCGCGGTCAGGGCCTGATGAATCGCCTGATGCGGCACGTCACCCATGCGACGCGCACGGACGGATACGACCTTTCCTTCCTCGGCGGTCAGCGCCAGCGCTACCTCTATCACGGATGGGAGCGCACCGGCACGGTGCTGAAGTTCGACATCACCCGGACGAACGCCCGCCACTTCTTCTACGGAGATGCGCCCGTCGCGGTGACACTGGAGCCGTTCGACGGTGAGGCGTCGGTGCTGGAGGCGATCCGCCCTCTGCACGAAGGGCAGCTATTGCACTGCGCGCGGCCCGGCGACCGGCTGTGCGTGCAGCTCGGTCACTGGTTCAATCGCCCCCTTCTCGCCCGCGACGGCGCTTCGAGGATCGCGGGCTACATGGTGAGCAGTGCCGACGGACGGGAGATCGTCGAACTGGTCGGTCGCGACGACGACACGGCCGTACAGATCATCCGGGCCCGCCTGAGCCTGGACGACCTGAACGCGATCGAAGTGTCGCTCGGCCCGGAAGCGATCGGACTGGCGCACCGCCTGGCCGGGTTCGCCGAGTACACGGCCTGCGTCGCACTGGCCAACTGGCGGTTGTTCGAATGGCAGAAAGTGATCGAGGCGCTGCTGGCCGCAAGGCATCGACTGGCGCCGCTGCCGGCGGGCGCGGTCGTGCTGGCGATCGAAGGAGCGCCGACCCTGCGACTCGAAGTGAACGCGGACGGTGCCACATGTGTCGTCACGACGGAGGACGCCGACGTGACGGAGAACGCCCCGACCATGATGCGCGCGTTGTTCGGCCCCCTGAAGCCGTCGACCACGCTGGGTGCGCTGCCGGAATCCGCGCGCATCCTCGACGCGTGGTGCCCGCTGCCGCTGGGGATCCCCCGGCAGGATATGGTTTAGAATTCCATCATTCCTGATTTCCTGTTTCCGACTGCTCGATCGGCGCGGCATATCGTGTAAAGAGGAATACCGAGCGATGCTGCCGGACCGAGAGTCCAATTCGACCTCCGACGGGACGATCGAAACCCTCCGGGCGCGGATCGAGGAGCTCGAAAGAACGGTCGAGGAGAAAGCCCAGACGCTCGTCCAAAGCGAGCAACGATTCCGGCACCTCGCCGAAGTCGCCCCGGTCGGCATCTTAGAGTCTGATGCCGAAGGCCATTGCCGCTTCGTGAACGATCGCTGGTGCGCCTTTACCGGGATGTCGGCCGAAGACGCCAGGGGCGGGCGTTGGGCCGACGCACTGCATCCCGAGGATCGCCAGCGCGTGGTCGCCGAGTGGTATGCCTGCGCCCGCAGCAGGCGGGAGTTCTCATCCGATTACCGTTTCCAGACCCCGGCCGGCAAGATCACCTGGGTCCACGGCGCCTCGGTCACGCTGCGCCGCAGGGGGGGGCGCGCCGACGGGGCATCTCGGCACCGTCACTGACATCACGCGCAGCAAGGAGACGGAAACCGCCCTCCGTGAGGCGAGCGAAGCACGTTATCGTGTCATCTTCGACAACGCTCCCGTCGGAATCACGAGCGTCGACGCATCGGGCAGGTTGATCGAGGCGAATCCGGCCTGGGAAGCCATGCTCGGATACAGCGCGAATGAGCTGAAGAGCATGGGCATCGCGGACATCACGCATCCCGATGACGTCAAGCTGAGCTTCAATCAGCTTCGCAACCTGAAGGAGGGCACGAAGGACCGCGTGACTTTCGAGAAGCGTTTTGTCCGCAAGAACGGATCGCTGTTGCACGGGCGTCTTTCGGCCACCGCCAATCGGGATGCGCGGGGCGCGCTGACGTCCACCGTCTCGATCGTCGAAGACATCACGGCGACGAAAAAGGCCGAGGCGCGGCTGGCCGAACACCAGGATGAGCTCGTTCACGCGCAGCGGATCGCCACGCTCGGCGAGCTCGTTTCGGGCATCGCCCACGAGCTGAATCAACCCCTGACCGCGATCGAGAACTTCGCAAGCGGATCGATTCGTCGCCTGCGCGAGCCGCAAGCGGATCTTGGCTTGATCAACGACACCCTCGCCAAGGTGGTCAACCAGACCCGGCGCGCCAGCGAGGTCATCCGCCACCTGCGCGATCTCAGCCGTAGCGGCGCGTCGCATTTCGCACCGGTCGACGTCAACAGGATCGTGAAAGGCGCCGTCGAGCTCATCGCCATGGGCGCGCGACCCGGCGAATACGACATCGCATTGCAGCTGTCCCCGTCGATGCCGGACGTCATGGCCGACGCGATCCAGATCGAGCAGGTGATTCTCAACCTGGTCAGGAACGCCGGCGACGCCATGGCGTCGATGCCCGTCTCGGATCGCCGGGACATTGTTTCAAGTGCGACGAACGGTGCCCACGTGATTGTTTCGGTGATCGACCACGGATGCGGCGTGCATCGCGACCACGCGGACAAGCTGTTCGACTCGTTCTTCACGACGAAGCATGACGGAATCGGGATGGGCCTGTCCATCTGCCGCTGGATCATGGAGAACCACGACGGTCGAATCTGGCACACCGCGAACCCGAACGGCGGAACGACGTTCCGCGTCGAACTGGTCCGCGCCGACCTGGAACGTGGCCCGACCGCAACGGCCGGCTCCTGAATTGGGGTCTCGGGCGAGACGTGTCAGGCCCAATCCTGTTCGGCACGGACTTCGCCTGGGAATCCGCCTGCAACGTCCGCGTCCCTGGATGCTCGAATTGCGTTGCCGAGACGGGCCGTCCCCGGCCCGGTGTCGGCAACGCCCTCCGGGCAGAGACGGTCCGAAGTGCGTTCAGGCGCGTGCCGACTCCGCGCCGAGTACGGACCGGCTCGGCAAGCGTCCGAGGATACGGAACAACGCAAACAGCAAACACCGGGGGCTGACCCCGGGGCCGGCCCCGATTTCTGCCGTGCAACCCGAGTGCCGAACAGGATTGTGTCAGGCCCCATTCCGCTTGACGAGAAGCGCCGTGAGGTCATCGCGCTGCGGCGCGCTGCCGGCGAAGCGGCGCACTTCCTCGACAAGGCGCTGCACGATCTTCGACGCGGATTCGGCGCAGTGCGCCGTCACGACCTCGCCGACGCGATCGCGCCCGAACTCCTCCGAATCGACCGACTGGTATTCGTAGAAGCCGTCGGTCAGCAGCACCAGCATGTCGCCGGGCGCCATCTCGATCGGCTCGACGGCTTCGACCTCCGGCGGATCGTCCATGATGCCCAGCGGGATCGTGGTCGCGTCGAACCAGCGGCACTCGCGGTTCGCCGCCTGGAAGTGAAGCAACGGCCCCTGGCCCGGCGCGTGGAACGTCACCCGGTGGCGCTGCGCATCGAGCACGCCGACGAACGCGGTGACGAAGCGGCTGCTCTCGAGATCGTCGGTGAGCTGCGCGTTGATGTGCCGGAGCAGTTCGTCCAGGTCATGCGAATAGCGCAGCGCCATTCGCAGCATCGCGCGGGCCTGCGTGACGCTCAGCGCCGGCCCGATGCCGTGGCCGGTCGCGTCGGCGAGAAACAGCATGAGGCGCTGCGCGCCGCCGTCGGCGCCCGCGGCATCGAGCGGCACGACGTCGTAGATGTCGCCTCCGGTCTGGTCGGCCGGCTCGCTGAAGTCCGCCAGGTCGTAGCCGGGGCTGGCCGGCAGCGTCTTCGGCAGCACGTTCATCTGGATGCTGCGCGCGAGATCGAGATCGGCCTCCAGCTTCAGCCGCGCCATCCGGTCCTCGATGAGCCGGGCGCGCTGGATCGCGACGGCCGCCTGGGCGCCGAGCGCCGCGCCGATGCGCTCGTCGGTCTCGTCGAACCGCGGCTTGTCGGGGTTCAGCAATTGCATCACGCCGACGAGCTCGTCCTCCAGCCCGATCAGCGGGACGGCCATGAGGCACCGCGTGCGGTAGCCGGTCCTCCGGTCGATCTCGCGATTGAATCGCGGGTCGGCGTAGCAGTCCGGCACGTTGATCACCTGCCGCTCCCGCGCGCACTGCCCCGCGATGCCCCGATCGACGCTGAAGCGCATCTCCCGCTCGACGCTGCCCGTGGCCACCGTCGCGTAGAGCTCTTTCGTCCCGTCGTCGTAGAGAAACACGGTGCCCCGATCGACGCCGAGAATCCGGCGCCCCGCGTCGATCACGCGCCCGAGCAGCTCGCGCAGCTCGATCGGGACGGCAAGCAGACGGCTCACGTCGAGAATGCCGAACAGGGTTTCAGGATCGAGATTGGGCTGACGTTCGGGCAACAGTCCTATCAGTGTACTTCGGGCCGCTCAGGAACCACGGATGGTCTCGGATAGTCTCGGATAGTCTCGGACGGGCTCGGACGGGCTCGGACGGGCTCGGATTTCCTTCCTGAGCCGGAGAGCGAGTGCAGGCCCCCCTTCGTAAGGGGGGTTTGGGGGGGGGCGCATCGTCTCGACCTGCGTTCGACGGCTTTCGGTTCGCCGCGCTTCAAGGACGGCATGGTCGCCGACACGCGCCGAGGCTCCCCCCTCGCCGACCCGCCGCGCTGTGGGAGACCCCGTCCACCGGTCACTGTCGCCTATAATTGCCACCGCATTCACGGCCCGGAGAATCCTCGATGCTCACCGAACAGCAGGTCTCGAACTTCCATCGCGACGGTTTCCTCAACGCCGGCAGGCTCCTCGAAGACGCCGAGGTGCAGCGGCTGTCCGACGATCTGGACCGGATCATCGCGATCGGCCCGAAGGGCTTTGAATCCGAGGCGCGGCGGCCCGTGAAGTTCGGCGACATCTACGGCGGCACCGGCGGCGGCACCGGCGGCGGCACCAACACGGTGTGGCAGATCGTCAATGTCTGGGAAGCCTCGCCGCAGTTCGAGCAGCTCATCTATCACCCCCTGATCGTCGAGGCGACGAGCCAGCTCACCGGCTTCAGGGACCTGCAGGTCTGGCACGACCAGGTGCAGTACAAGCCCCCGACCGATGGCGGCTCGACGACCTGGCACCAGGACGCGCCGCTCTGGCCGTCGATCGAGCCGATGACACCGGTCAGCGCATGGATTCCCTTCGACGACGCGAGCGTGGAGAACGGCTGCATGTGGATGGTTCCCGGCTCGCACGAATGGGGCAACCAGATCGAGTACCTGCGCGGCCGCGACGACCTCGTCGAGATCGACGAGTTCGGGCGGATCGGCGAGGACTTCGAGCCGGCCGGTGGCGGCCCGAAGCCCGGGATCCGGGCGGTGCCCTGCCCGGTGCAGCGCGGGGAGGTTCACTTTCATCACTCCCTGACCTGGCACGGGTCGCCGAAGAACCACTCGACGCGCCCCCGGCGGGCGCTCGCGATTCATTACATGACCAGCGAGGCCGTTTTCACCGGCCGCGACCACGTCATGCGCCAGTTCATCGGCGTGGACGTGGGCGAGCGTATGCTCGACGCGGGCGATCACTTTCCGATCGTCTGCCGCAACGGCGAGGCGGTGGCGGCGCCGGCGACGGCGTGACCCCGCAGCCCCCGCAGCCTCCGCAAACGTTGTCGGAACAGGAGGTTACGCTTGCCCACGCCGCGCGGCCACGGAATCCGCAGGTCGCGGGTCACCACCCGGCGCGGCCCCCTTCATAAAGGGGACGTTTTTTTCTTTTGACACGACTGATGGTCGACGAATAATGGTATCTGTTCGGTATCAGGACCCATCACCCCGCGAGGGAGAGCCCACGATGGCCACCCACGGAACCTGGAACGACGACCCGTCTCACTTTCTGCGCCCCAACCGCCGCGAGTTCATGTTCGTCGGCCTCGTCGGCGGCCTCGGTCTGACGCTGCCGCACTGGCTGCGATCGACCGCCCACGGCGCCCAGAAGTTCTACGAGACCCGGGAGGGGCCGGCGCAGTCGATCATCCACATCTTTCTGCCGGGCGGCATGGCCCACCAGGAATCGTTCGACCCCAAGCCCTACGCGCCGATCGAGTACCGCGGGCCCTACGGCTCGATCGAGACGAAACTGGCCGGCGTGCGCTTCAGCGAGGTCTTCCCGGAGACCGCGAAGATCTCCGACCGCATCACGGTGTGCCGCTCGATGACCCACGGCGAGGCGGCCCACGAGCGCGGCACGCACAACATGTTCACCGGCTACCGGCCGAGCCCGGCACTCCAGTACCCGAGCATGGGCAGCGTGGTCTCGCACGAGTTCGGCCCGCGCCGCAACCTTCCCGCCTACGTCTGCATTCCCGGGCAACCGACCACCTACGCCGGCAGCGGCTACCTGAGCACCGCTTACGGACCGTTCAGCCTCGGCAGCGACCCGTCGGACGGCGGCTTCGCAGTGCGCGACCTGTCGCTCCCCGACGGCGTCGACAATGAGCGCTTCGCCCGCCGGCGCACGCTGCTCGAGACCGTCGACGATCACTTCCGACAGCTCGAGCAGTCCGACCGTCTCGACTCGATGGATACGTTCTACCAGCAGGCCTACTCCCTGATCAGCTCGAAGGAGGCGCGCGAAGCCTTCAACATCAAGGCCGAGCCCAAGGCTCTTCGCGACCAGTATGGCCGCCACGCCTCGGGGCAGCGGATGCTGCTGGCGCGGCGGCTCGTCGAGGCCGGCGTCCGCTTCGTGTCGCTGACCAGCGGCGGCTGGGACCACCACGACAACATCAAGGGCGGCTTCCGCGGTCCGGCCGGCCAGCTCGACCAGGCCTTCGCGCGGCTGATCCAGGACCTCGACGAGCGCGGCCTGCTCGACACGACGCTGGTGATGATCACGACCGAGTTCGGGCGCACGCCGAAAATCAACAACAACAACGGCCGCGACCACTGGCCGCGCGTCTTCAGCGTGGTGCTGGCCGGCGGCGGCATCCGGCGCGGCTTCGTGCACGGCGAATCCGATGCGCTCGCCGGCGCGCCCGAAAAGGATCCGCTCACCGTCGAGAACCTCGCCACCACGATGTACCACCAGCTCGGCATCGCCGCCGATAAGGAGCTGATGGCGCCGGGCGATCGACCGATCGAGATCGTCAAGGGCGGCGAGGTCGTCCGAGCGCTGCTCGCCTGACGTGATGTCCGTGTTTAGTGCTCAGCAGGAGAGTACGCACGGCCCTCCGGCCCGTGCTTACGGAAGGCCAGGAGCACAAAGTCGCCTGGCGTCGCCGCGCAACGGCCACGTACCGATTCCCGAACACCCTGACTCTTCGCCATGGTTACCGCACGCCTGCTGACACTGACCGTCGCCGCGCTGGCCTTGGCCTCGCCGGCGCTCGCCGCGCAGCCGGGGCTGTCGGGCATCGAGCCGCGCGGTGGCCAGCGGGGCACCGAGGCGGCGATCTCGTTCCACGGCGCGCGCCTCGCCGACGCGCAGGAGATCCTGTTTCACCCCGCCGCGCCCTTCGGCGTCGCGGCCGACTCGTTCGCGGCCCCGGCCGGCCCCTGGTTCACCGTCAACGCGCTCGAGGGCGAGGGCGGCAAGGTCACTACCCGCGTGGCGATCGCGCCCGAGTGCCCGCTCGGCGAGCACCGGATGCGCGTCCGCACCGCGACGGGGATCTCCTACCTCCGCACGTTCTGGGTGGGCCAGTTCCCCTCCGTGGCCGAGAAGGAGCCCAACAGCGATTTCGCCGAGCCGCAGCGCATCGCGATGAACGTCACCGTCACGGGGCGCGTGACGAACGAGGACATCGACTACTACCTCGTCGAGGCGAAGAAGGGCCAGCGCCTCGGTGTCGAGGTCGAAGCGATGCGCCTCGGCACCGCCATGTTCGATCCGTACGTCGCGATCCTCGACCGCGCGCGGTTCGAGCTTTCGGCCTCGGACGACACCGCCCTGCTGCTGCAGGACAGCGTCGCCGCGACGATCGTGCCGGAGGACGGCGAGTACGTCGTGGTCATCCGCGAGGCGGCCTACGGCGGCAGCGGCGGCAGCCGCTACCGCC
>NYZC01000267.1 GCA_002686995.1 Phycisphaeraceae bacterium
GAGTGGGTGAGTGGGTGAGTGGGTGAGTGGGTGAGTGGGTGAGTGGGTGAGTGGGTGAGTGGGTGAGTGGGTGAGTGGGTGAGTGGGTGAGCGCCCGGCTGATCCTTCGGATCAGCGGGCGCTCCTTCTGTATCCGAGTCCGGAAGGCGAGCCGTGATCCGAAGGATCACGGGGTCGCCACCCATCCACCCATCCACCCATCCACCGATTCACCCATCCGCCGCGCCCAGATCCATAGCCAGCGCACGGAAGTTTCCGACCCGATGCAGCGTGACGAGATCGTTGTCGTGCTGGTTCGGGCGGTCTTTCGACGTGCGCGAGGAGATGAGCAGGTCGTCGCCGTCGACGAGCAGCGCGTTGTACTGGAGTCCCTGGTGCAGGTGCGGCCAGCGCGCCACGCAGCCGGCCGGGAACCAGTTCAGCGCGTCGGCGCTGTAGTTGAGCATCAGGAAGCGGCGCTCGTTGCCGCTGCCGCCCAGCATGCACCGTTCGGGCGTGCCGCGGCCCCAGTCAAGCTGCTGCGTGCGCGTCGGCAGGTTCGTGGTCGTCCAGTAGTAGCCGGCCGGACCGTCGCGGATGATGTGGAAGTAGCAGTTGCCCGGGATCGGGTGGAACTGCGTGAAGCGCAGGGCGAGATCCCTGCCGTCGTCGTCGACGTCGCACATCGCGCAGAGATGACTCGTCGTCTGTCCGTCGACGCGCAACCTCACGACGGCCCGGACGCGCCCGTCGACGTTCACGACGTTGGGCTCGAGCCAGTGGTCGCCGCCGTCGTCTACTGCGGGCGTCGTCAGTCCGGCGCTCATGCCGGCCGGCGTGCCCGGGTAGGTCAGCAGTTCGGACAGGCGCCAGCCGCGGGGGTCGGTCAGATCCGATCCGAGATCGCCGGCGATCGCGGCGATGCGCGAGCCGCTCCGATTGAAATTGCCGTTCTCGTTCGGCGCGCCGACGGCCCAGTAGAGGGTGCGGTCGCGCACCGCGTGCGGCGTGAACGTGTTCCAGAAGCGGCCCTCGAACAGCGTGACCGGGGCGCTCCAGGTCCGGGCGCCGTCCTCGCTGGTGCTGAGGACGAGATCGCGGCGTCCCTCGCGGTTGCCGAGCAGGTGCACGCGCCCGTCATGGACGAAAAGCAGGCCGTCACCGACCGGCAGCGTGCTGCGAGTCTGCCAGGTTCGGCCGTCGTCACCGCTGACCCGGAAGATCGTCTCGGCCTCGCGATCGGGGACGCCGGGCGTCAGGTCGACGCGCGTCATCAGCGCGAAACTGCTCAATAGCGCGCCGTCAGGCAGCCTGACCAGCGAGGCGGCGGGCGTGTAGCACCGCGGGTCGGGCACCTCGAAGATCACGTCGTAGTTCTGGGCGAGCGGGGTGGGGCCGGCCTGTTCGGAGGAGGTCATGACATCGGCTTCAGGCACCGGCGGGTGCGGCGAGCACGTGCGAATCGATGGCATCGGCGACGCCATGCTCGTCGTTCGACGGCACGACGACGTCGGCCGCCTCCCTGACGGTGGGCCAGGCGTTGCCCATGGCCACGCCGATGCCGGCCCATTGCAGCATCCCCAGGTCGTTGGGAGCGTCGCCGACCGCCATGACCCGCGCGCGGTCGACGCCGTACCGGCGCGCGACGTCGGCGAGGGCCACCGACTTGTCGACGTCGGGGCGCACGATCTGGATCAGGTGGTCGTCGCACACCATCATCCGGATCTCGCCGGCGTACCGGCCGTGGATCACGTCGCGGACCGGGCCGAGGCGCTCGGGCGGCGCCAGCAGCATCAGCTTCGTCACCGGCACGCGGAGGAAGGCCTCGAGCGGGCCGACGAAGTCGGGCGAGAACTGGATGGACGTCTCGGTCGGCAGCGAGTCGTCGAAGTGGTCGGTGTACCACTTGTCGAGGATTTCCAGGCTGACCACGACGTCGGGGTCGATCCGACGGGCGGTCCGGATAACCCGGCGCGCGAGGGCGGGCGGCAGGGGGCGGTGGCAGGCGTTGCGGCCGCCGCGCGAGAGCAGCGCCCCGTTGTAGTTGATCTGCCAGGTGTCCAGGCCGAGGCGCTCGGCGACGGGCTTCAGGCTGCGCGGGGGCCGGGCCGATGCGAGGACGACCTGCACGTCGTGCTCGACGGCGCGGCGAACCGCGTCGAACACGGGTCGGCCGAGGGTCTTGTCCGTGCGCAGCAGCGTTCCGTCCACGTCCAGTGCGAGCAGGTCGACGGATCGTGCGGTGGCGTCGGTGCAGTCGGATCGGGGGGATTCGGTCGTAATCATGAAGCTGCTGACATTCCCAGGCCGTGTCGGCCGCGCGGGTCCGGGCGCGGAACCGTCCCGCACCCCGCTGAAACCTGTTTTGTCGATCCTTCTGCGGCTGCTCCGTCCCGGCGCCGCGAGGAGAGCGGATGCCTCCGGGATGCGAAACAAACGATACGTGCCACGCCGCCGCAACTCGATCCCGGCAACCGGGGCCGCAAGGGGCCCGGCGCCGCCGGCTGTAGCGTTTCTACGGTCTGACCCGTTCAGTCGCCGAGCAGCTTCGTCATGGTCATCAGGTCCCGAACCTCCGCCACGTTGCCCTGCTCGTCGAAATCCACCGCGAACGAGACTTTCTCCGAGTAGCGATACTCGAACACGAATCCAAGCTCGATGGCGCCGGATTCCAGCCCCTGGCTCAACTGCTGCTCGTCGAACTTCTGAAGCTGACCCTGGTTCACCACCTCGATACCGCCGTCGTTGTAGAGGATGTTGACGCTGAACTTGCTCGGCGCCTGCGTGGCGGCGATGACCTCCTGCCAGCTCATCCCGGTTCGGATCGCGTCCTTCGCGGCCTGGCCGGTCGCCGTCGGATCGAACGACGCGGTGTTCGCGAAGTAGACGACGCCGAGCGCGATCATCACCAGGAGGATCAGGGCAAATACCATCTTCATGGCGACCGCCAGTGTAACAGTCGACATGCCTGATCGCGAGAGGCGGCCATGAGCGGCCCTGATCAGACCTATCCCTGCACGAGCTGTCAGCGCCGGCTGCGCTGGCGGCCGGACCTCGTCGGGCGCCGCGTGCGGTGCCCGTGCGGCGCGGTGATCGTGGTACCGGATGCGGTCACGGAACCGGTGGCCGACGAGGACGGCGCCACGGACGCGGACGGCTCGGGCGTGCGCGAGGCGGCTGCGGCTGCGGGCGTGTTCGGGCAGATGGGCGGACGCAGCGCGATGGAGCGGCGCCTCGAGCGCCGCGAGGACGAAGACCTCGGCTCGAAGGCGATGGACGTCCACGTTCCGCTCGCATTCCTCATCGTCGGCGTGATCATCAACTTCGCCCTGTGGCTGATCTTCGTCGACGGTGTCGGCCTGGCGCTGCTCGGCGGGCTGGGCACCGTCCTGGGCGAGGCCCTGATCTTCGCGCCCCTGACGATCTTCGTCGCCTTCTACACGGCGAGCCTGATCGATACGGATTTCGGGCCGCTGCGCCAGGCGACGTTCAAGCTGTCGGCGATCGCCATCGGACCCGGCGCCGTCGCGGACTGCCTGTTCTTCTCGTTCATGTCGCTGGCGACCTTCGACTTCTGGATACTTCCGATCGGCTTTCTCATCTTCGTGATCGTCGTGGGTTCGCCGCTGGCGCTGATGTACCGGCTGGGCCTGCACGAGACGGCCCTGTTCGTGGCGATTCTCGTCCTGCCGCGCATCGCCGCACTCTTCGGGCTGGGCGCCGTGTTCAAGGACCTGTTCTTCTCGGGGATGTGAAAGGTTTCACACCCCGATATCGGCCAGCTGCTCCGGGAGGCAGATCAGGTCGGCCCTTCGGCGAAGCCAGTCGGCCAGCGCGGTGTCGTGGCGACGCCGGGAGGCGACCGCGAGGATCGCGTGCATCGCGCCGCACTGCGGCGCCGGCATGAGCTCGCACAACGCGATCTTCCGATCCAGATCGCGTAGTGCGGCGGCATCCTGTCCCGTGGCCACCTCGTATCGCGTCTGCAGCGTCAGCACCTGGAGACGCTCGATCAGGTTGAGCCGGCATCGGTACAGCATCGTGAGCGCGTTCCACGTCTGCCAGAAGTCGCGGGCAAGCAGGCGGGACTCGCCAAGGATCAGCAAAAGGTGAGGCCGGATCTCCGTGACCGGGCCAAGCGGGTAGCGCAGCATGGTGTGGGCGATCGCCGCCGATTCCTCGTAATTGCGCTGACGGTGGCGCAGCATCGCGAGGCGGTGGTAGAGCAGCAGTCGAACCGAACGTTGCAGCGGCGCGCGCCGCAGCGCCGTGGCGATCAAGGATTCGGCCTGCGTACCGCCGCCCTCGATGAGCTCGGTGATCTGCGGAAGCTGCTGGGCGACGCGTGCGCTGGCGTAGCTGTGCGCCAGCCAACCGCCGGCGACGATCAGGAAGAAGACGGCCAGCGCGGGGTGTCCGTGCCCGGCGCCGCCCGCCAGCGCGTAGACCATCACCATGAGGAGCGTGAGGCGCAGGCACCACCAGAGCGCGGTGTCGAGGGCAAGCTGGCGTGAGAGCCGTCGCGCGTCGAAGGGAGGGCATGCGCGCAGCTCGCGCACGGCATCGCGTTCCGTGACCGGCTCTGGGGGCGGCGGCGTCATCGATTCGTTCACGTCCATGACGCATCCTGTTCGGCGGCGGCGGCCGTCGCGGGGCGCGGCGGCGCGGTCGAGGCAAGCGCCTGCAGCGGCTCGAGCTCGCGGAACCGGTCCACCAGCGCCGAGGGGGGCATCAGCAACGTGGCGCGCGACCACCATACGGCGGCCTGGGCCCGCGCGGCGGCGTCGTCGAGCCGCTGGTAGGACAGCGCCATCAGCGCGTGGCCGTAGGCGGCGTCGACGCCGAGGGGGCGCAGGTCATTGACGAGCTCGCCCGCGAGCGCGGTGGCGTCTGCGAAATGGTTCGTGCGCACGTGCTGCAGGAGCTGGGCGAGCCGGTACGCCGCCCGCGTCGCGGTCGAACGCATCGTTTCGGCCGACCCGCGCAGTCGGCGGATCGCGTCATCGGCGTCGGTGAGCCGATCGGTCTGGAGCTGCGCGACGGCGCGCTGGATCTGAAGCTGCACCGAGCCGGGGTGATCCTGCGGAAGGTGTCCGATCAGGTGGTCGTAGCCCACGATCGCGGCGTCGTAGGCCTGCAGGTGATCGAGGCACAGCGCGATGAAGGCGACGAGCCGCCCGTGCAGCATCGGCGCCGCGGACGCGGCGGGCATGAGCTCCCAGGCGAGCAGGAACGCGGGAAAGTGATGGCGGAGCATCGCCAGCTCCTGCGCGTCGACGATCCGCGCCTCGAGTCGGCGCAGGCGCCGCAAGCGCCAGTGCGTCAAGCCCATCAGCGCGCCGATCATGACGCAGCCGATCAGCAGGGACGCCGCCGTCCGTGTCAGCACCATCGCGACGACGACCACGGCCAGTGCGGCGACGGGAAGCCACGCCGCGAGCCGCGAAGGTCCGCGCGGCGGATGCTGCGCGAGGTGATGCGCGACCTGGGTCGCGGTCGGCAGGCGGCGGGTCGTTCTGGGATCTTCGTTTTCGATGGTGGATTTCGATCGAGGTTCGGGATGTCGGTGGGTGATTCTTGGCGACGGGCGCAGAAAGATCAAGATCGAAGGTGGGAAAGTCGAAGGTCCAAGGTCGAAGGTCGAAGAGCCGGAAGGTCGGAAGAGTCGAAGAGTCGAAAGGCCGGGGACACGCGCGGCGGCTGGCCGTCTGATTCACCTCGGGCACGGGCCTCAGGAACGCGCTCCGCCGACCTTCGACCTTGGACCTTCGACTCACCCCCCCGCCGGGGGATTGAAATGGTAGAGCATGAGGTAGATCATCACGCCCGTCAGCGAGACGTACAGCCAGATGGGAAAACCGATGCGCGCGACGCGGCGATGCAGCTCGTAGCGTTCCGTCCAGCCGAGGCGAATGAGCCAGACGGCCAGGAAGGGCACCGTCATCGCCAGCATGATGTGGCTGATGAGCAGCAGGAAGTAGACGGTCCGGATCGTCCCCGTGCCGTGAAACGGCGTATGCGCGCCGCCCGTAACCGACGCGCGCCAGGCGTAATGAGTCGCGTACGAAACGAGAAACAGCGCCGACGCCCCGAACGCGCTGCACATGCACGTCTTGTGCAGGTCCACGCGGCCGCGCCGGATCGCGACCAGTCCGGTCAGCAGGAGCACGGTCGCCACGCCATTCAGCACCGCGTTGATATGCGGTAGCTCGGACAGGTCCATGACTCAGTCCCCGGGCGCTTCGTCGGCCGGCGCCGGCTCCCGAAGCAGCAGATCGAGGTCGTTGCGCAGACGCGAGAGCCTTTCGGGATCCATCGCGTCGTAGTAGCCGCGGATCCGGCCCCGGCGATCGACGAGGATGAAGTTCTGCGTGTGGATGATCGGCATCATGCGGTCGTCGGGGTTGTCGGCAACCGGAAGCTTGAAGCCGTCGCGGCTCAGCGTCCAGATCGTTTTGCGCTCGCCGGTCAGGAACAGCCAGCGCTGCGGATCGGCGTCGAACCTGTCCGCATAGGCGGCCAGCCGTTCGGGCGTGTCGTGCTCGGGATCGACGGTGATGCTGACGAATCGGATGTCGTCGCGCGCGGCGTGATCGGCGAGCGCCGCGTGCAGATGGCTCATCTCGCGCGTCAGGCGCGGGCACACGCCCATGCAGCGCGTGAAGATAAAGTCCGCGATCCAGATCCGGCCGCTCAGTTGCTCGGTGCCCATGGGCGCGCCGCTGCGCTCGGTCAGGGTGAACGGCGGCAGGGGCAGCCCCTGCTCGAACAGCGGGTTCGACTCGGCGACGGTGTGCGAGCGGTCGGTGCGGGCGAGGATGAGCATGACCAGCAGTGCCGTCGTGACGAGCGACGCGAGCGCGAGCATGACGACGATCAGGCCGACGCGGGGCTGGCTCACGGTCGTCCGTCCTTCCTGCGCCGCGTCACGACGATCGTCGCGAGCGCGATGGTCACCACGGCGAACAGCGCCGTCACTGCCGCGGCGAGCGGCGGCGACACGCCCGTCATGGGCTCGGTCCCCATGGCCTGCCTCAGGATCGACTGGCCGTAGGTGAGCGGGTTGGCGTAGATCACGATCTGCAGCCAGAGCGGCGCGGTCGTCGGCGGAAACACCGCGCCGGAAAGAAACCACATGGGCATGAGCACGAGGTTCATCAGGGCGTGAAACCCCTGGATCGAATCCATCGGCCATGCCATGCACAGGCCCAGCCCGGTGAGGCTGACGCCCAGCACGAACAGCACCGCCATCGATTTCACCAGCGCGAGGGGCTCGAACACCCCGCCGATCAGCGGCCAGATCGCCAGCAGCAGCGTGCCCTGGATGGTGGCGATGCACGCACCGGCGAGGATCTTGCCCAGGACGATCGCCAGGCGCGGCACCGGCACGGCGAGCACGCCCTGCATGAAGCCGGCCTTGCGGTCCTCGATCACCGAGAACGTCGTGAACACCGCGGTGAACAGCACGATCATCACGATCGTGCCGGGGAAGAAGTACTCCAGGTAGCCGATCGGACGCCCGGCGCCCTCAACCGCGCTGAAGGCCCGGTTCAGGCCTGAGCCCAGCAGCAGCCAGAAGACGACCGGCGTCGCGAGCGCTCCGATGATTCGGCTGCGCTGCCGCGCGAACCGCAGCATGTCGCGCCGGCACAGGGCGAGGCTGGGGCGCGCCAGGCCGATTCGTGGGGCGTCAGCTTCGAGTGGGGAGGGTGGCAAGTGACGAGTACGAGTAGTGGCGCGGGCTCGTTCTCCGGTGATCACGAGAGGTCGAAGGTCCAAGGTTTGAAGGTCGAAAACGGAACTTTCGATGGCCCACCGCGCTGGCCGGAGTCAGGTTCTTTCGACTTTCGACCTTCCGACTTGCGGGCGAAGCCCGCGTTGGATTCTTCCGCCGTCACTTCTCCAGATTGACAGTCGGGTTGGAGACGTTAGCGGCAAAGGACTTACGGATCAAGGCGCGCAACCGGGGCAGCATTTGAACTCGGCGTCCGAACTCGTGGCGTTGGCCCGGGCGCTCCTCGAGCTCCCCGCTGAGCATCGCGAGGTGTCTCGGGTGTCGGGGGCCGCCTGACTGGCTTCGAGACTGACCGCGCTGCCACTGGGCGATGAAGCCCGCACCGCCACCCGGATCTCCCTCGAGCCCCCGTTCGCCGTGACACGGCAGATCAAAGCTGGCGGCGCGGTGTCCTGCATCCAGAAACATCCGTGCGGCAATGTCGTACGGATGCTGCTGCAGCATCGTGACCCTGTCGAGAGCGAAGTTCAGGATGAGCGCCGGCTGCGCCGACAGTTGATCCGGCTCCGCGAGGAGACACCGGATCGATTCGCCTTCGACGTCGACGGAGATTTCGCGATGGCCTGGCATGGCTCGCTCATTCAAACCAGGTCATGCTCGAATACGTGGCGATGACCCGGGCGCCCTCGATCCGGCGAAATTCCACGTGCGCGTCGTGATAAAGATTGTGCGCGCCGGTCTTCTCGCCGACGATGCCCAGGATCTCGTTGGAGACTTCCGAGTGGTTGTAGAACGCCGGCTCGGGCTCGCCCAGGTCCGTCCATGACATGTCCTGCGCGAAGACCAGCTCCGCAGGACCTCGCGTGCCATCCTGACCCGGAGCCGGATTCAACACCTCGGTGCGCTGCTCGACGTGCCGCTGCCCACCGTACCAGTCCATGTTGAACGACGGCGCCAACCAGCCGTCGATCGCGAAGATGCAGTAGGAGAATTGACCGGTCGCGCTGCCCGGCGCGGGAATCGGCCAGAAGTTCCAGCCCATCTCGTCCGTCTCGGTGCGCGTCAGGCCGTTGGAAGAGGTGGGAAAGCGCGACGCGCCGCTGGGGCAGTAGAAGATCTCGCCGCCGGTGCCCATGTACGGATCGAGCAGCGGACGCGGATCGCGGGGCAGGCCGGGCAGGTTGAACCGGTCGTCGAGCATGAAGACGCCGACGCTGGTCTCGAAGTTGCCTTGCGGAAGCCACTCCTGGTGATCGTTCGCGTACACATCGACGACGATGAACTGCGAGCGCAGATTGCTCGAGCAGATGGCCATGCGCGCCGTTTCCTTCGCCTTCTTGATCGCCGGCAGCAGCAGCGCGATGAGCAGGGCAATGATCGAGATGACCACGAGCAGCTCGATCAGGGTAAACGCGGTTCGCCCGTTCCAGCCTCGAATAGCGAGATCAGCCTCTGTGTTGATCATGACATTCGTTTCGCGAATCGCGTAAAACGATGTATTCTGCACGTTCGAACAGTACATCGAATCGACGGCGAAGTATTGTAGCCGATAACGGAACGCCGCCGAGGCGCCTTCGGGCGCCCGCTCCTACAGAGGACGCGCCCGTGGCAACCGGATCTCTTCGAGTCCTGTCAGACGACCAGGTGGATCGGATCGACGCTGCGGTCGCGCGCATCCTTTCCGAGGTCGGACTGAACGTGGCCAGCGCGGAAGTGCGCGGCATCCTCTCGGAAGCTGGATGCCCGGAAGACGACGGCCGCGTTTACTTTCCCGCCTCGCTCGTTCGGGAATGCTGCGAACGGGCCCCGACCTCTTTCGAACTACGCGGGCGAGACCGGGGTAGCGCTATCCGGATCGGCGATGGCCGGACACACATTCAGCCCATGATCGGCCGCCTGCGCGTGCTCGATGCGGACGGCGCGCCGAGGCTCACGACGCTGGACGACGTCGACCGGATCGTTCGGGTCTGCGACGCGCTCGACCACTACGACATCCTCCACGGCGGCGCGGTGATGCCCTCGATCGACGGGGTGAGCCGCCGGATGACCCACGTCGCGGGCTTCGTCCAGACGCTGCGCTGCACCGTCAAGCCGTTCAAGGGCACCTGCCGTGACCGGCGGGCGGCCGAGGACTGCCGCCGACTCGCCGAATCGGTCGCCGCCGTCGTCGATGCGCCGTTCGTGCTGCATACGACATGCAACCTCATCTCGCCGCTGCAGATCGCGGAGGAGATCTCGCAAGGCGCCCTGTGCTACATCCGCGCCGGCTGGCCGGTCGACTTCGCCGCCGAACCCCAGATGGGCGCGACCTCGCCGGTGACGCTGGCCGGGACGATCGCCCAGGCGCTCGCCGAATCGCTCGCCGGCGTCGTGCTGGCGCAGATCGTCAACCCTTCGGCCCCCGTGTTCGTCGGCAGCGTCGCCGCCGCCATGGACATGAGGCATGCCACGATCGCGCTCGGCGGCGTCGAGGCGGCGCTGCTCAACGCCGCGCACGCCCAGATGGCTGCGCATTACGGCGTCCCCTCGCGCGGAACGGGAGCCAACACCAACGCGAAGCGGCTCGATTTCCAGGCGGGCTTCGAGAAGATGCTCACGCTGCTGCTCCCTGCCATGGCCGGGATGGACATGATCTTCTACCCCGGCACGATCGAGCACGCCGAAACGATCAGCCTGGAAAGCCTCGTCCTCGATCACGATCTGTGCGCGATCGCGAAACGGGCCCGCGAGGGCGTGCGCGTCTCGGACGACCTGCTGTCGGTCGACCTGATCCGCGAGATCGGTCCCGGCGGCATGTTCCTCGCCCTGCCGCAGACGGCGAGGGAAATGTTCGCCGAGCATCTCGTTCACGGCCTGTGGGACCGGCGGC
>NYZC01000268.1 GCA_002686995.1 Phycisphaeraceae bacterium
ATCCACCCATCCACCCATCCACCCATCCACCCATCCACCCATCCACCCATCCACCCATCGCCGGCGCAGCCGGCGCGCCCCGTTTCGCTTGACACTCTCCGCCCGACTCCTGACACTCTCGGCTCGCTTCCATGGGCATACCGATCTCCCAGATGTGGACCGTCGCGACTTATGTGCTGGGGCAGAAGCTGCGCGGTCGCAAACGCTATCCGCTCGTGCTGATGCTGGAGCCGCTGTTCCGCTGCAACCTCGCATGCGCCGGATGCGGCAAGATCCAGTACCCCGCCCACGTGCTCAAGCAGGAATTGACGCCGGAGCAGTGCTTCACCGCGGTGGAGGAGTGCGGCGCGCCGATGGTGTCGATTCCCGGGGGCGAGCCGCTCATGCACCCACGGATCGGCGAGATCGTCAATGGCCTTGTCGCGCGGCGCAAGTACGTCTACCTCTGCACGAACGCGATCCTGCTCAGGCAGAAGCTGGAGGAAGGGCTGTTCACGCCGAGCCGGTACCTGACGTTCAGCGTCCACATGGACGGCGACGAGCAGCAGCACGACTTCGCGGTGTGTCGCGAGGGCGTCTACCAGGTGGCGTCCGAGGCGATCCGGGAAGCCGTCGGCCGCGGGTTCCGCGTCACGACGAACACGACGCTGTTCGACGCCGGCGGCGCGACGGCCCTTCGGGCCTTCTTCGACGAGATGATGAAGCTCGGCGTCGAGGGCATGATGGTCTCGCCTGGTTACGCCTACCCGAAAGCGCCCGACCAGGCGTCATTCTTCCGCGAACGGCTGAAGACGAACCGGCTGTTCCAGATGATCCTGTCCAATCGGCGTCGCGGGTGGCGATTCAACCAGTCGCCGCTCTACCTCGAGTTCCTGATGGGACTTCGCGACTACGAATGCACGCCCTGGGGCAATCCGACCTACAACGTTTTCGGCTGGCAGAAGCCGTGCTACCTGCTGCAGGACGGCTACGTCGACACCTTCACCGAGCTCATCGAAGCGACGCAATGGGACCGCTTCGGTCGCGCCAGCGGCAATCCGGCCTGCCAGCAGTGCATGGTCCACTGTGGTTACGAGCCGAGCGCGGTCAACCACACGTTCGGCAGTCCTGGCGGCATGCTCGCCACGATCAGGTCAATCCTCTTCGGCCGATATCGCGACCCGAATGCCGCCGAGCAGCTCACCGACGACGCGCAGCAGCCGCACGGACCGATGGTCCAACTCGGCCTCACCGTCGAAGGCCAACCCATCGACTCGCCTACAGAGGCGGCGTGAGTCCCGCCGCGGACGGCGTCGGAAGTCGAAGGTCGAAAAGTCGAAAGTCGAAAAGTCGAAAAGTCGAAAGTCGAAAGTCGAAAAGTCGAAAGTCGAAGGTCGAAAGTCGAAGGTCGAAATTCAGTCCGCGGCGCTCATGTTGGACGATTTGACCATTCGACCTCGGGCCCTAGGCCTTAGGACTTAGGCCTTGGACCTTGGACCGCCGTCCGCGGCGCCCCAAACCTCTCGCCCCTTCGTGGCGTAAGATAAGTCGTGCTCCTTCAAGGCGCGAATGATCAGCGCAATTCCTCCGGACGGGGTGCGGCCGGCTGGCTGTCGGTTGCGGTCGTCTGCTGCGCGGCGTGCCTCTGTCGGGCCGAGCGCGTCGCCTTTCCGATGATGCCGGGCCAGTTCGTGGTGGTCAACGAGCCCGGGTCGTCGGCGCTGACGCTGCCGTCGATCGACGAGGCGACGCGTCAGGTGCTTATCGAGCTGAACGAGCACGTGGAGGCAGGTCGCTGGTACAAGGCGTTCGAGATGATCGGCGACGTGCGGCAGCGCGCCGGCAAGGCGCTGATTCACGCCGAGGACGGATTCTCGATGCCGTGCGATCGATATCTGCGTCGATCGATGCGGTCGCTGCCGCCGGAAGGCAGGGCCGCGTACCGCATGCTCTACGAGGCGCGGGCAGGCAAGGCGTTGACCGAGGCGCGCAGCCTGGATCCGGACGCCGAGACGAAACGCCTCGAGCGCATCCGCGAGGAGTTCGCGCTGACCGAGGCCGCGGCGGAGGCGACCGATCGTCTGGGCGATGCGTACTTCGAGCAGGGGCGCTTCGCGGAGGCGGCGCTCTGCTGGTCGTCGATGCTCGACGACGGCGCGGACGCGACGCTGCGCGTTCGGGTGAAACTGGCGTCCGCCTACGCCCGGCAGGGCCGCCAGATCGAGTTCGAGCGCGTCCGCCGCACCGTGCGCACCGGCTACGAAGGTCGATCCGTTCGGATCGGAGGGAGCGAGGTCGTCGCGACGGTGCTTCTCGATGACCTCGCGGCGCGACTGGGGCAGGGGGCGACGGCTGACGTGGCGCCGGTTCGGCGCACGTCGGAGCAGTCCGCTCCGGCAGGCTCGGAGCCGGCATGGTCGGTCCGTGTGCCCGTCGGCATCGATGCGAAGAAGATGTTTCCGGGCAAGAATCGCAATCGCGGGCTCGCGCCGAAGCTGCCGAGCGTGGTCGCGGACGGCCGGCATGTCTACGTCAACTGGTGGGGCCATTGCGCGGCGGTGGACCGCAAGACCGGCCGGAAGGTCTGGTCGGACAAGCCGACGCCCATTCCGGCGCGCTCGAGAGTCCGGTTCATGGTGGGCAATCCGGGCAGTCCCTGGTCGCTTGCGCTTGCCGGGGGCTCTCTCATTGCGGTGATGCCGCCTTCGACCCACAACGGCATGGGCCAGGTGAGCTGTCGCGACCGCGCGACGGGGCGCGTGGTCTGGACCACGGCGACGATCGAGGGCGTCAAGGACCTGAGCTTCTGCCCGCGTCCCTTCGTGCTGGCCGACCGGCTGCTCGCGATCGGCCTGCGGCAGCGCGACCTGGTGCTGGTCGACCTCGATCTCGCGACCGGCCGCCCGATCTGGCAATTGCCGATCGGAACCGTGGTGCAGCGATCCCGCCGCGCTCGCGCGATCAACGTTCTGCCCGATCTCGTGATCGCCGGATCAACGCTGTACGTGCTCTCGAACTGCGGCGGGCTGCTGGCCGTCGATCTCGACGGGCGCCGGGTCGACTGGGCCTGGCAGTACGCGACCAGGCACGGCGGCGCGGTTCGCGTCAGGAGGGTGCAGACGCAGCCGGGGCCGCATCGTACGTCGCTGCTCGCCTTCCGCGATTCGAAGCTGATCGTCAGGCCGGCCGACGCCAAGGCGATGACGGTCATCGATCCGCTGGAGCGTCGCGTCGTGGTAAGCGTGCCGATGGCCGCGTCCGAGCGGGTCGTCGGGATCGACGATCTCCACGTGTACACGGTGGCCGATGAGCTGGTGGCCCGGCGGCTCGAGGACGGCGAGCGATCCTGGTGGTCGCCGCACGTCGGGGCCGGTGCGACGAACGGGACGGTCCGGGCGGATCGTTTGGCGCTGGCGAGTCCCGAAGGCCTGTTCGAGTTCTCGCGCCGCTACGGCAAACTCGTTAGGATCCACGAGTCGACCACGACCGGGACGCCCGGCCGGCTCGTCTGGACGCCCGATCATCTGCTCTGCGTCTCGACGAAGCAGATCGCCGCCTATCGGCTCGATCAGAAATGACCCGCCCGACCGCCGCACGAAAACGGAATCGAATCATGTCACGAAGCCTCGTCGCGTCGCTCGCGATCGTCCTGTCCATGTCCCCGGCCGCGGTCCTGGCGCAGGTCGCCGAGCCCGGGGCCCTGGTCATTCACCTGTCCGACGGCTCCGTCATTTCCGGCGCGCTCACGATTCAGAATCTCGACGTCGAAACGGAGTTCGGAAAACTCACGGTGCCGGTGGACAAGATCAACGCGTTCACGCCGGGCCTGGCCAGCCGCCCGGGCTACCGTTCGGAGCTGGAGGCGCTGATCGCCGACCTGGGCGCCCAGGAGGTCCAGAAGCGCGACCGCGCCCAGCAGAAGCTGCTGCTCCTCGGCGAGGCGATGCGCCCGATGCTCATGAAGCATCGCGACGACGCGGATCCTGAAAGGAAGAAGCGCATTGCGCTGATCATCGAGGAGCTCGACGAGATCCGCGAAGACCTGCAGGACGATATGGGGGACGTCAAGCCGGTCAACGCGATCAGCAACCAGGACCGGGTCGTGACGCCCCATTTCACGATCGTGGGCGCGATCCATCCCAAGCAGTTCACGGTCGAGAGCCGCTACGGCACGCTGAGCGTCAACCTCACGGACATCCGTCGCGCCGAGCGCGTGCTCGAATCGGTGGTCACGGAAGTGCGCAAGTCGGTCGAAGTCGAGGGCTCGAACACCGTGCCCATGCGGATGAAGAGCACGGGCATCCGCCTGAAGCGGGGGCAGAAGGTGAAGATCACGGCGTCGGGCAAGATCTCGATGACGCCCTGGGGCCAGAACGCCTTCAGCACGCCGGACGGTGCGCCCAACTACGGCTGGCACGTCAACAACAAGATTCCCAACGGATGCCTCGTCGGACGCATCGGCAAGGGCGCCGTCTTCAAGATCGGATCGAACCACAGCTTCACGGTCAAGAAGTCGGGCATGCTCGAGCTTGGCGTCGGCACCCATCCGGGCCATCGGCAGCAGAAATTCCCAGGCTCGTACAAGGTCAGGATCCGCGTGAAGCCGCAGGACGGTTGAGGGGCGCCGGCGCAGCCGGCGCCCGCCCTCCCTCCGCTTGACACTCCCCTCGGCACCCTTGAAACTCTGCATCGCATTCCCACGGGAGCACGGAATCCATGGCGATCAAGTTCTGCTTCAGCACGACCGCCTGTCCGGACTGGCCGCTCGAGGAGGTGTTAACGAAGGCCGGGGAGTACGGCTACGAAGGCGTCGAGCTGAGGACGCTCGGGCCGGGCAGCGCGAACCTCGCGTCCGATCCGGCGCTCAGCAGCCACGAGCGGGTCGCGCAGCTCTTTTCGTCCAGCCCGATCGAGCCGGTCTGCCTGAGCACCTCCCTGTCGCTGCATCACCGCCAGACGTCGGCGGTGCACAAGGTGACGCTCCAGCTCAAGGCCGACATGGAGCTGGCCAGGGCCATCGGCTGCCGGTTCGTGCGCGTGTTCGCGGAGCGGATCGGTTTCGGTGAGAGCAGCCAGGCTTCGATCCAGAGGATCGCCAGGCAGGTGCGGCCCCTCGCCGAAACGGCGGCGGAGCAGGGGGTCGAGCTTCTCTTCGAGAACGCGGGCACGTTCAACCACGCCAAGGCGTGGTGGTGGCTGCTGGATCTCGTGGACCACCCGATGGTCGGCATGTGCTGGAATGTCGCGAACGCGGCGGCGGCCGGCGAGCCGCCGACCGTCTCCGTGCCCCTGCTTCACCGGCGCATCCGGATGGCGAAGGCCAAGGACGCCATCATCACCGACGGCAACGAGTGCGGCTGGGTGCTGCCGGGCGACGGCACGGTGGCGATCAGCGTGTTCCTGCGACGACTGCTGGGCGTGGGCTTCGACGGCTTCGTCAGCGTCGAATGGGACCGCCTGTGGTTCAAGTCGCTCGCCCCGCCCGAGGAGTACCTCCCCGAGGCCTGCTCGCGCCTCAAGGCATGGGTCGACGAGAACACCGAGCTGGTCGAGAAGGGGCGGAAGGCGGCCCAGAAGGCGGCGGCCAAGAACGCGCCGAAGCCCGCGGCCGCGCTGAAGTGAGCCGTACGGCCGCCGCCGGCGCCCGCGCGGCGTCACCCGGCCCCGGATCCGCAAACCCTGACCCCGGAGAGAACCCGTCATGTCAACCCTGAAAGTAGGCGTCATCGGCGTCGGCGGCATCGCGCGCACGCACATGCCTGGATGGGCGGCGTCGGAGGAGGCGGAGGTGGTCGGCGGTTGTGACGTCAACCAGGACGTGCTGGGCCAGTGGGGCGACGAGCACGGCGTGAAGCGGCTCGTCACGGATCCAGCCGACCTGTTTTCGGATCCCGACCTCGACATCATCGACGTGTGCACGCCGCATGCGCTGCACGCGCCGTTCTCGATCGGCGCCCTCGACGCCGGCAAGCACGTCATCTGCGAGAAGCCGCTCGCCGTGAAGCCGGACGAGATCCGGCAGATGATCGCGGCACGCGATCGTAGCGGCAAGCTCCTGATGACCGCGCAGCACTTCCGATTCTCCGGCACCTCCAAGGCGCTGAAGGCGGAAATCGAGACCGGCGCGCTCGGCAACGTCTACCACGCGCGGAACTGGATGCTGCGCCGCGCGGCGGCGCCGAACACGCCCGGCTTCGTCGTCAAGGCGCAGGCGGGCGGCGGCCCGTGCATCGACATCGGGGTGCACATCCTCGATCTGACGCTCTGGATGATGGGGCATCCGACCCCGGTGGCGGTCAGCGGTGTCGCGCGCAACGAGATTGCCCGGCAGGACGGGTCGTTCAGCATCTGGGCCGGGCCGCTGACCGATCAGTACGACGTCGAGGACTTCGCCTGCGCGTTCGTCCGGTTCGACAACGGCGCGACGCTGATCCTCGAGGTGAGCTGGATGCTGCATCATCCGGCGCCGCACACCGAGGACATGCAGATGTGGCTCTACGGCACTGACGGCGGATGCCAGTGGCCCGACTGCCGGTTCTACCGGACATCGTTTCCGACCCGGCAGTTCCACGATTCGCGGCTCATGCGCACGAAGGACGCGCTCGAGCCGCATGCGCAGGAATGCTTCGAGTTCGCCGACGCCGTGCGCGACGGCGCGCCGTCGCCGGTGCCGCCCGAGCAGTCGCTCCAGGTCATGACCATCCTCGATGCGATCTATCGCAGCCAGGAATCGGGACGGGAAATCCGCCTCGACGAAGCGTGAGCATTCCGTCTTATTCCGTTTATTCCGTTTATTCCGTCTATTTGTTATTTGTTAGTTCGGAGCGCATCATCCGAAATGGCAAATAACAATTAAACGGAATAAACGGAATAAACGGAATCCAAACACATGCCTATTGTCGATGCTTCGGAATTGCAGGGGCTCGCCTTCGCGGTGGTCGAAGGGCTCGGCAGTGATGCCGCCACGGCGCGGCGCGTGGCCGATCACCTGGTCGAGGCCGACCTCAGCGGCCACGGCTCGCACGGCGTCATGCGCCTGCCGCAATACGTCGACGACGCGGACCAGGACCTGCTCAAGCCCGACGCGCAGCCGGAGATCATTCACGACACGTCGACCACCGCGGTCGTCGACGGCCACGAGGGTTGGGGGCCCGTTGCGGCCCGTCTGTGCTTGGACCTCGCGATCGAGAAGGCGCGCCGACACGGCATGTCGGCGGTGAGCCTCCGCCGCGCGCACCACGTCGGGCGCATCGGACCGTATGCACAGGCAGCCGCGGAGCAGGGCTTCGTCGGTCAGATCTTCTGCAACGTGGCCGGCAAGGATCGCGTCGTGCCGTGGGGCGGTCGGGACGGCCGCATGGGCACCAACCCGATCGCGGTCGCGATCCCTGCTTCCGGCGACCCGATCGTGGCCGACCTCGCGACGACGGCCGTCGCGGAAGGGAAGATCCGGCTCGCGAAGATTGACGGCCGGCCGGTGCCGCCGGGCTGGGTCTTCGATGCGGACGGCCAGTTCAGCACCGATCCCAACGACGCCTACGAAGCGGGCGGGCTCGCGCCGCTCGGGGGCGATCAGGGGCACAAGGGGTACTGCCTGAGCGTCGTGATGGACGTGCTCGCGGGACTGCTGACGGACAACGGCTGCGGGATGACGAAGGGGATCTACTGCAACGGCCTGCTGATCCAGGTCGTCGATCCCGGCGCATTCGGCTACGGGGAGAGATTCATCGAGCGCGTCGACGCGTACATCGCGTATCTGAAGAGCTCGCGTCCGAGAGACGGCGTGGAGGAAGTGCTTGTCCCGGGCGAAATCGAGCGGCACCGCATGAAGCAGCGACTGCGCGACGGACTGGAGATCTCCGACGCGCTGTACGCGGAACTGGAGAAGCTGAGAGAGAGATTCATGTGAGGGGGCGTGGCCGAAGTGGCCGCACTTCGGTGACGACAGGACGGGGCATGGACGCGTTGCCGGCTGTCCGAAGTCTGGCACCTTCGGCTACGACAGTCCGAGCTTGTCCAGCTTCGGCGTGATCAGGTACTGGCAGTATGGCTGCGAGGGGTTGCTGCGGTAGTAGTCCTGGTGATATTTCTCGGCCGGATAGAAGGTCTGCGCCTCGGTGATCTCGGTCACGATCGGATCGGTAAACGCGCCGGACCGGTCCGCGGCCGCCTTCGACGCTTCGGCCGATTCCAGCTGTGCCTCGTCGTGGTAGAAGACCGCCGAGCGGTATTGCGTGCCGACGTCGTTGCCCTGACGGTTCAGCGTCGTCGGATCGTGCAGCCGCCAGAAGTACTCGAGCAGCTTTTCGAAGCTGATCTTCGTGGGATCGAACGTGACCTGCGTCACCTCGGCGTGCCCCGTGCCGCCGGTGCACACCTGCTCGTAGGAGGGGTTGTCGATTCCGCCGCCCATGTATCCGGAAGTGACGTCGAGCACGCCGTCAAGCCGCTCGAGCACGGCCTCGACGCACCAGAAGCATCCGGCGGCGAAGGTGGCGATGGCGGTGTCGGTGGGCGTGTCGGCAGTCATGGGTAAGCGGGGAATCGTAGTCGAAGCGCGTGCTGGCCGCTGCGCGGCGAGGCGAGCGATGCAGCCGTCATGCACCCGCATCGTCTTGACCCCCATACTCCCCCTCCCGCCTCTCCACTCTCACCTCGATGGGCGGCAGCGCCGCGATGAACTGCCGTCCATACTGCTTGGTCATGATCCGGCTGTCGAGGACCACGACGCTGCCGTGATCGGTGCGCGAGCGGATGAGGCGGCCGAATCCCTGCTTGAACTTCAGGATCGCCTCGGGGAGCGAGTATTCGGCGAAGGGGTTGCCGCCGCGGGCGCGGATCAGCTCCATTCTCGCTTCGATCAGCGGCCGGGCCGGCACCGCGAACGGAAGACGCGTGATGATGACGTTGCGCAGCGCCTCACCTTGCACGTCGACGCCCTGCCAGAAGCTGTCGGTGCCCAGCAGCACCGCATGACGGTCGTGCCGGAAGCGTTCGAGCAGCGTCGTGCGCTGCTCGCCGTTGCCCTGTACGAGCATGGTGAGGCCGAGCCCTTGCAGCTCCGGCGCGAGACGCTCCGCGGCCCGGCGCAGCATCCGGTAGCTCGTGAACAGCACGAAGGCGCCGCCGCCCGTGCGGTCGATGTGATGGACGATCCGCGGACAAAGGCGATCAAGGAACTCCGGGTCGTCCGGCGCTGGCAGGTCCGGCTCGACGATCAGCTCGGCCTGTCGCTCGTAGTCGAACACCGATCCAAGCCTTCGCGCGGTCGCGTCCGTGCATCCGAGCCGGCGACGGACGTGCGTGAAGTCCGAGCCGCTCGCCTCCGGCTCGAACTCATCGTCGGCGCGCGCCCCGACTGTCGCGAGCGTGGCGGAGGTCAGGACCACGCCGAGCGGGGACTCGCGGGGCCCGACCGCTTCGAAGAGCCGCTCGCGCAGCAGGGGTCCGACGTCGACCGGAGCGCAGTGCAGCGCCATGTTGCGCCGCCGGCCCGGCCCCGTGCCTTCCAGCCAGTACACGCTCGCCGCCTGGGCCTGGTCGACGAGGATCCGCAGTTGCGCGGCCATCTCGGTGCAGCGCGCGTCGTATCCGTTCAGCTCGAACCGGTCCTCCTCGCTCTCGATCTTGTCGCGCAGCGTTTTCAGAGCCACCGAGAGGCCGTTGAGCGCGGGCGTGAGGATGTTCTCGACGACGTTGGGCTCGCGCAGGCGCCGGGTCACCCCTGACGGGACCGCGCCCGGCCGGGCGTCCTCCTCGATCGCATCGCCGGCGAAGCTCCGGTGGACCTCGTCGAGGCTGTTGAAGAACGCGTCGGCGGCGAGGCTGGCGGACTGCACCTGCCGGCAGGCCGCTTCGTGGACGCCCTGGTCGGTCTGGCCATCGATACTGGCCAGGAATCCACGGCCGCTGCTCGTGTGCAGCAGGGCTCCGAGAAGCAGGCGCACCTGCGACTCGCTCACCCGGACGCCGAAGTGGTCGCCGGCGACGTCCTCGATCGTGTGCGCCTCGTCGAGGATGACGTGGTCGTAGGGCGGCAGGAAGCCGACGCCGCCGGCGCGGAGGGCGAGGTCGGAGAAGAACAGGGCATGGTTGACGATCAGCAGCTCGCCATTCTCCATCCGGCGGCGGGCCCGCTGGTAGAAGCATTTGTCGTACGTCGGGCAGCGGCGACCCATGCAGTTGCTCGAGTCGCTCATGACCCGATCCCAGACGGCCGGGCGCTCGAGCGGGCCCAGGGTGGCGAGCGATCCGTCGGTGGTCTCGTACGTCCAGTCCTCGATGGCGTGCAGTGTCTGCAGTGCCGCGGGATCCACGAACAGGCGCTGCTGGCTCCGGGAGGCTTTCTGCAGACGCCGTAGCGAGACGTAGTTGCCGCGTCCCTTGACCAGCACGGCGGAGAACTCATCGTCGATCACCGACTGGAGCAGGGGGATGTCCTTCTCGATCAGCTGCTCCTGCAGCGCGATCGTGTGGGTGGACACGACGACGCGCTCGCGCCGTGAGTCCTCGTTCCGCTTCAGGATGCGCTCGAGGGCCGGCAGGAGGTAACCGAAGGACTTGCCGACGCCCGTGCCCGCCTCGATCAGGAGCGTCTCGCCCCGGTCGAAGCAGCCGCGGACCGTCTCGATCATCTGGTTCTGCTGCTCGCGCTGCTCGTACCGGTCGCCGAGCCGTCGCGCGATCGGGCCGTCCGGGGACAGGATTTGCAGGGCGTCGAGCATGGTCGGCAGTCGAATCATATCGGGAGGGGGTCGAGTGCCGGGTTTCGGCTTGGGCCTTCAGCTCGATTTGCCTTTCGGCGCGAGCGTCGGTCGGCGAAAACGGAGTCAGATCCAAACCTGATCGGCACGGCGTTCGCCTCACCGAGCCGGGCCGTCGCATCACGCCGAGCGATGCACTCGAGTTCGGAGGCCAGCGCAGCGCTGATCGAGGACGAGAACGAGTACGAGGACGATTCGCCGGAAACTCTGGTCGGATCCTGGTCGCACCTGGTCGGATCCCGATTCGGCACCCGATCCGGGTGGGGTAATCCGGAGCCCGGACCCCGACTTCGTGCTTCTTGCCATCCCCAGAAGCCTCTGTTAGCCTGTGGGACTTCATTCGTCGCAACGCGTCGGAGCCCACTCATGGCCAAGAAGGAAATCTCCTCAGTCTTCAAGATCCAGGCCCCCGGGGGCACGGCGACGCCGGCGCCGCCCATCGGGCCCGCCCTGGGCGCCAACGGGGTCAACCCCGGCCAGTTCATCCAGCAGTTCAACGAACGCACGAAGGCGATGAACGGCAAGGTCGTCGGCTGCGTGATCACGGTCTACGCCGACCGCAGCTTCGAATTCGAGGTCAAGAGCCCCCCGGCCGCGGTCCTGATCAAGGAGGCCGCGGGCATCGACAAGGGCTCGGGCGTGCCCAACAAGGAGAAGGTGGGCACCATCAGCCGCGACCAGCTCGAGACCATCGCCAAGGAGAAGGTCAAGGAGCTCACGGGCGGCAGCGTCGAGGCGATGATGAAGACCATCGCGGGCACCGCCCGGTCGATGGGCGTCGTCGTCGAAGGTATGGAGAGCTGAGAACTACCGTTTTTTGATATTTGATTGATTTCTGATTCCTGAATTCGAATTGTCGCGGAGCCGCGTCATGCCCAGCAAGAGCAAGCGATATCGAGGCGACCTCGAGAAGGTGGACCTGGCGAATACCGTTCCCCTGCAGGACGCCATTTCGCAGATCAAGTCGTTCAAGGCGACGAAGTTCGACCAGACGGTCGAGATCTGCATGCATCTCGGCATCGACGCGAAGCAGGCCGACCAGGCCGTCCGCGGCTCGATCTCGCTGCCGCACGGTGTGGGGGCGGCCCGCCGTGTCGTGGCGTTCTGCCGCGAGGACCAGGTCGAGGCCGCCAAGGCCGCCGGTGCCGTCGAGGCGGGCGGCGAGGACCTCGTCGAGAAGGTGCAGGGCGGCTGGATGGAGTTCGACGTCGCGGTCGCCAGCCCGGACATGATGCGGGTCGTCAGCAAGCTCGGCAAGACGCTGGGGCCGAAGGGCCTGATGCCTTCGCCCAAGAGCGGCTCCGTGGCGCCGAACGTGCCCGAGGCGGTCACTGAGTTCGCCGCCGGCAAGGTCGAGTTCCGCAACGACTCCGGCGGCAACGTCCACGCGGCCATCGGCAAGTTGAGCTTCGAGGCGGACAAGCTGACCGACAACGCCCAGGCCTTCATCGACACGATCCTGAAGATGAAGCCGGCGACGACGAAGAGCGTGTATGTCAAGAAGGTCTCGGTCTCGGCGACGATGACGCCGGGCGTGCACGTCCAGGTCTGACGAAGGCCGCAGCAGCAGGTAAAGCGCGATGAGCAAACCCGTCAAGAACATGATCGTCGACGCCTATCGCCGCCGCTTCGACGAGGTCGGCAGCGCGGTGATGATCGACATCCGCGGCGTCAATGCCAACGACAACCAGAAGCTGCGCAACCACCTCGCCGAGCGCGAGATCAGGGTCACGCTCGTGAAGAACAGCCTCGCCCAGAGGGCGTGGCGCGACACGGCGCTGGACGGGTTGTGCGGGCTGCTGGACGGCTCGTGCGCCGTCGCCTACGGCGGGTCGAGCGTCGTCGAGGTGGCGCGGCTGCTCATCGACCAGGCCAGGGAGATCAACCTCACCTTCAAGGGCGCCCTCATGGAGGGCGAAGTGTTCGGCCCCGACGAGGTCGAGAAGCTGAGCAAATACCCGACGCGCGAAGAGGCGCAGGCCCAGGTGATCCAGGTGTTCCTGGGGCCCGCGGGCCAGGTGATCGGCGCGGCGCTGTCCGGCGGATCGCAGATCGCGTCGATCCTCCAGGCGATCGAGGAGAAGCTGGAGAAGGGCGAGACGATCGCGAAGGCGGGGTAAGCGAACCCGACATCAAGCGTCCGACTGGACCGCAACGCGGATTAAATGATCGACGTTCGATCACCTCTCGGACACGCATGCAGGAGCGTTCGACATGGCAGACGAAGATGCAGGCACCGCGACAGTCGAGGTGACGGCCGAGATCAAGGATCTGGGCGACAAGATCGCCGGGCTGACCCTCAAGGAAGCCGTGGACCTGAAGGACTATTTGAAGGATGCGTACGGTCTCGAGCCCGCCGCGGGCGGCGCCGTGATGATGGCCGGTGGCGGTGGCGGTGGAGGCGACGAAGCCGAGGAGGAGCAGACCAGCTTCGACGTCGTCCTGACCGGTGTGGGCGACAAGAAGATCCAGGTCATCAAGGTCGTGCGCGAAGCGACCAGTCTGGGCCTCAAGGAGGCCAAGGCCCTCGTCGACGAGGCACCCAAGGCCGTCAAGGAGGGCGTCAGCAAGGAAGACGCCGACGAGCTTGCCGAGAAGCTCAAGGAGCAGGGCGCCGAGATCGAGATCAAGTAGACCGGAAGGTCCGCAGGCTTATTGCCGGAAACCAGGTCAAGACGCGGTGAAAGCGCGTGATCGGTGGGGTTGCGCGCGGATTCGCTTGACATGCATGGACGGTTCCATCGGCCGCGCGCCGATCACCGGCCGCGCCGCACCCTCCGGGCATCCTCGAACCTCCCGGCCGATTCGTAGAGCGCTGCAAGCTCATCGCGTTGGCGCTGCGTGACCGTTCCCTTCTGCTCGGTCTGCTCGATCGTCCTCTGGAGCGTGCCGGTGACCTTGAGGTGCCTGGCCCACAGCGCGATCAGGGTGCGGTCGTCGGGGGCCAGAGCACGGCCTTTCACGATGTAATCACCGGCCGCTTCGGTCCGGAGAACGCGCAGCGCGAGCTCCGCGCCAAGGGTGAACGGCTCGAGGGCGTCCGGGGCGAGCTCGATCGTGACATCGATCGATGCGAGGGCGCCGTCATGGTCTCCGGAGGCCGCCTGATGCCGGGCGAGCCGCAGCCGGATGGCGGGATCGCGGTCCGCAGGGGCGATTGCGACGACCCGGGTAAGTGCGTCCACCGCCGCCGCGTGGTCGTTGCGCTGAACCGCGTATTGCGCCAGCGCGTACCAGGCGGCCAGGTACCGTGGCGCGTGCTCGACCGCCTGACGGTAGTGATGGGCGGCTTCGTCATGACGGTCGGCCATGGCCAGCGCTCCGGCCAGCTGGCCACGCCACCGCGGCATCGGTACGGGCGAGAATCGCACGCTTGATTCGAGCAGCCGGATGCCCGCGCTCAACTCGCTCCAGTCCGGTGAAGGGCCGTCGACGCCGGCGGAGCGAACGCGCATCGCGCCGGTGAATGCCATCGCCTTGAGCGTTCCGGCGTGGGCGAGCATGGCGACCCACAGGACCAGGATTACGCAGAAGGCGATTCCGGCCCGCGTGATCCTTCCCTTCGCTCCCTCGGTCGTGGCGCCCGCACGGAGCAGGGCGCGGCCGGCGCGGACGGTCTGGCCGCGAAGAAACCTCAGCGTCGTCGGTCCCATGAACGCGGTGATGGACGCAAGCCCCAGCGCCAGAAGAAACGGGATGCGATCATAAAGGCCGCGCAGGATCACAATCGTGGCGAGGAAGATGGCGGCCATCGCGATCTCCTCCGGCCACGTGTAGTCGAAGCGGCGCGGCGGTGCCTTGGCGCGCGGCGCACCGCGCCCGGCGGCCGGACGGCCGAAGCCGAAATACAGCGCGTCCTTCGGGCAGACCGAGACGCAGTCCAGGCACTTCATGCAGCCCGGGTCGATGACCATTCCGTGAACGTGCACTTCCTCATGTACGCGGACGTTCGAGGTGCACGTCGCCGTGCAGTGTCCGCATTGCTCGCAGTCATCGGTCACACGGATCCGGCCCGGTGCGATCCGGTCGACGGGGCCGAAGATGCCGCCGTAGGGGCAGCCGTACGTGCAGAAGCCCTTGTTGCCCAGCAAGTAGACGATCACGAAGCCGCAGACAAGAAACGTCAGCGCCGCGATGGCCGGCCCCGGGAACCGCTCCCAGAAATCATCGGTCATGAGATGCATCTGGAACGGCGCTCGGTGCTTTCCGAGCAGGATGCGGGTGACGGTCGGGGCGACGAACATGTAGATCGCGGCAGCCAGGGGCACGAAGACCAGCAGCCTCGACCGCAGCGGGCGCGGCTGCATCCGCAGCTTGCGGAGGATCCACGTGCACAGGTCCTGCAGGGCCACGACGTGGCACCCCCAGCCGCAGAAGAAGCGCCCGAAGATGATCGTGCTCGCGATGGCGAGCAGGAAGAAGATGAACCCGGCGTTCACGAGGGCGCGGGCGCCGAGCGTCTGCATCGCTTCGCTGGGCTCGACCGGGGTCAGCGTGGTGCCGGTGAAATACCAGTGTGCGATGTGCAGCGCGAAGGCGACGTGGACGAGGATGAGGCACAGGGCGCGCCAGCGCGCGCGGCGCGACGGGCGCACCGTGCCCGGAGTCTGACCGGCGGCCGTGCACAGTGACAACTTCGACAAATCAGTGCTTCCCACGGGACGTCGGCTGACTCTAATGATCGGTTGCCTCGAGGCGCGGTCCGCAATACCGCGCCGTCGCCCTTTCCGTGCCGTCGTGCCGCGGTTGGTCCGCGGCCTCGCCAAAGTGCGGCATTCCAGGCTACATCTGCCGATCCAGCAGTCGATACTGAATTGCCTCCGCTACGTCCTCCGCCTGGACGTCGTCCCTGCCTTCGAGATCGCTGATCGTTCGTGCGACGCGGCGGATCTTGTCGTAGGCGCGTGCGCTCAGGCCCAACTCGCTCATGGCCTGCTTCAGCAGGGCGCGTCCCGGCTTGTCGAAAGGCGCCAGGCGATCTAGCTCGCGGCCGGAGAGGGTGCTGTTGCAGCGCGTGGGCCCGCCATTGCGCCGGGACTGCCGTCCGCGGGCGGTCACCACCCGCCGCCGCATCGTTGCGGTGTCGGTGCCGCGCGCGTTGCTGGTCAACTGGCGATAGGGCACCGGGGACACTTCGACGTGGATGTCGATCCGGTCGATCAGGGGCCCGCTCAGCCGTGACAGGTAGCGCTGCATCTCGCGCTGGCCGGCTTCATCTTCGGAGGTGCGCCCCTTCGCAGTCGGATTCAGCGCTCCCACCAGCATGAAGCGGGCCGGATACTCCAGGGAGCTGTGGGCGCGGGCGATCGTGACCCGGGCATCCTCCATCGGCTGACGAAGGGTCTCGAGCACGATGCGCGGGAACTCCGCCATCTCGTCGAGAAACAGGACGCCGTGGTGGGAAAGGCTGACCTCGCCGGGGCGCGGCACGCTGCCGCCGCCGATCAGCGCCACGTTGCTCGAGGTGTGGTGGGGCGTGCGTACGGGTCGCCGCGTCATGAGCGGCTCGCCGCGCGGAAGCTGACCGACGATCGAGTAGAGCCGGGTGACCTCCAGCGCCTCGTCGCGGGAAAGAGGCGGAAGAATTCCCGGAATTGCTTTGCTCATCAGCGTCTTGCCCGTGCCCTGGGGTCCCACCATCAGCAGGTTGTGGCCGCCGGCCGCTGCAACTGTGGCCGCTCGCTTGGCCGCCTCCTGTCCCCGGACGTCACCGAAATCGACTTCGGCCGCCGCGTCGGACAGCATCTCGTCGACATCGACGCCGGCGTGCGGCTCCAGCGGGATCTCGTCGTTGAGGTGGGCGACGACGCTCGCCAGCGTCGCGGCGGGATAGACCTCGATGTTCCCGACGGCGGCGGCTTCGGCCGCGTTCTCTTCGGGGACGACGATGCCCCGCATCTTGCGGCGGCGGGCCAGCAGCGCGAGGTTGATGATCCCGTTCACGGGACGAAGCTGGCCGTCCAGGGCAAGCTCGCCCGCGAACAGCAGGCGGCGATGGGCGAACGTCTGGATGACGTTCTGGGCCAGCAGGAAGCCGACGGCGATCGGCAGGTCGAAGATCGGGCCCTCCTTCCTGATGTCGGCCGGCGCGAGGTTCACGAGCTTGCGCGCCGAAGGGAAGGGGTAGCCGCTGTTGGAGATCGCCGAATGGACGCGCTCGATCGATTCCTTCACCGCGGCGTCAGGCAGGCCCACGACGGTCGTGGGGGTCGCCATGCCTCCCTCGGCGATGTCCACCTCGACCTCGCAACTGACGGGGTCGATGCCTTCGAGGACGAAGCTGTGAACCTGGGCGAGCATGGCGGGTTTCCGATGGGATCGTGTACCCATTGATACGCACAAAGCGCTGCGATCCTGCGCGTCGTTTGCTGCGGACGCATGCTGAACCCGTGGTCGAATCCTCGGCTGTAGACACCCCACGGACCCTGTCTTACACTCCTGTCCGCCGCAGGAGAACCGGAACATGAAACGCTCGGAAATCAACCACGAAATCCGCGACGCCCAGGCCTTTCTCGACAAGCACGGCTTCGCGCTGCCGCCGTTCGCGTCATGGACGCCCGATCACTGGAAGACCGTCGGCTCCGAGGCGGATGAAATCCGTTCGCGGGCCCTCGGCTGGGACGTGACGGATTTCGGCAGCGGGCGATTCGGCGAGATCGGGCTGACCGTCTTCACGATCCGCAACGGCCGCCTCGACGACGACGGGAACAGGAAGATCTACGCCGAGAAGATCCTGATCGTCCGAGAGGACCAGGTGACGCCGTTTCACTTTCACTTCTCGAAGACCGAGGACATCATCAACCGCGGCGGCGGCAACCTGGTCGTCGTGCTCTGCAACAGCGATGAGAAGGAAGAGCTTGCCGACACGCCGGTGACGGTGAGCTGCGACGGCGTGACGCGCACGGTGCCGGCAGGCGGCAAGGTCGTGCTCGGCACCGGCGAGAGCATCACGCTCGTGCCCGGCGTCTACCACGAGTTCAAGGGTGAAGCGGGCTCGGGCACCGTGCTCGTCGGCGAGGTGTCATCGGTGAACGACGACGCCGTCGACAACCGGTTCCTGAACGAGCTTCCGCGTTTTCCAGAGATCGAAGAGGACGAGACGCCGCTGCGCCTGCTTTGTACGGAATATCCGCGCGTCGGATGATCGGGAGGAATTAAGCTATTAGTCATTAAGCCAATCGTTAATCGTTATTCCGGACCCGGTTCGCAGCGCGCATCCGAAGCAACAAATAACGATTGGCCTAATGACTAATAGCTTAATCCCTCCCCTTCCCCCTTCCCCCCCGGCTCTGCCCCATGCCAACCCACAAAATAGCGCTCTACCCCGGCGACGGCATCGGCATCGAGGTCCTCGACGCCGCCGTACGCGTGCTCGATCACCTTCAGTCGACCGCGGGCGATCTCGCGCTCGAGTACGAACGCTTCGACTGGGGCTGCGACCACCACGACCGGCACGGTGTCGCCGCTCCCGAAGACATGCTCGACGTGCTTCGTGGCTTCGACGCGATCTTTCTCGGCGCCATCGGTTTTCCATCCCGTCTTGCCGACCACATCTCGCTCGAGCCGCTCATCCGCATCCGCCAGGCTTTCGACCAGTTCGCCTGCGTCCGTCCGGCCCGGGTGATGGACGGCGTCCAGTCGCTGCTGGCGAACCCGGGGAAGATCGACATGGCCGTCGTGCGCGAGAACTCCGAAGGCGAATACATCTCGATGGGCGGCGTCTACAAGACCGATCGCCCCGAGGAGGTGGCGATCCAGACCGCGATCCACACCCGCAAGGGCATCGAGCGCATCCTGGGGTTCGGCTTCGATCTCGCCCGAAAGCGCCGCCGGCGCCTGACCATGATTACCAAGTCGAACGCGCAGCGCTTCGGGATGGTGCTGTGGGACCGCGTGCTCGAATCGGTGCGCGGCGACTACGCCGACGTCGAGTGCGACAAGCTGCACATCGATGCCGCGGCGATGGATTTCGTCCGCCGGCCCGACCGGTTCGACGTCGTCGTGGCGTCCAATCTCTTCGGCGACATCCTTACTGACCTCTCCGGGGCGATCACCGGTAGCCTGGGCCTCAATCCGAGCGCCAACCTTGATCCGACGCGCCGGCACCCGTCGCTCTTCGAGCCGGTGCACGGCTCCGCGCCCGACATCGCCGGCAAGGGCGTTGCCAACCCGGTGGGCGCGATCCAGAGCGCGGCGATGATGCTCGACTGGCTGGGTGAGTCCGACGCGGCGCGACGCATTCAGTCGGCCGTCGAGGGCGCCCTCGCGGCGGGCGAGTCGACGCCGGACGTCGGCGGCACGCTGGGGACGGAGGGGATGACGGATCGGATCATCGAGAGGCTGTAGGAGAGCACGATCAGGCCGTCGCGTTCGCGAGAGCTAGGCCCGGTTACCCCCGTACGCCGCCGTCAGCTGCGCGCCTCTCTCGAATCGCTCGAGCCTGAATCGATCGAGAGACAGCTCTTCGATTCGCCCCGTGCAGATGAGCTCGGCCATCAGCTCACCGATCGCCGGGCCGATCTTGAAGCCGTGGCCGCTGAAGCCGGCGCACAGGTAGAAGCCGTCGAGGCCGTCGACATCGCCCAGGACCGGGTGCCAGTCGGGCGTGACGTCGTAGAGGCCGGTGTACGAGTTCACGGCGATCGCGTCGCGGTAGCAGGGCCAGCGGCGGGCGAGCAGCTTCTTCAGCTCTTCGATGAACGGCACGTCGACCTCGGCGCGATAGTCATCGGGGCTCACGGTCTCGTAGGCCTTGGGATACCCGCGACCGACCAGCATCTGCGTCGGTCCGTGGGGCCGGTAATAGAAGGCCGCGGCCATGTCGGAGAAACAGAGCCTCGGCGGCCCGCCCTGCGCGGCAGTCTCGAAGATGATCTCCTCCTCGCGCGTGACGTCGAGAGGAAGCCTGACGCCTGCCCATTCGGCGACGCGGTCCGCCCAGGGGCCTGCCGCGTTGACCACGATACCGGCGGCAATGTCGCCCTGGTCGGTCCGGATGCCGCGGACCCGGCTGTCCGACGCGTCGACGCCGGTCACGCTCGTCAGCGGTCGAAGGATTCCGCCCGCCTCGACGAACGCCTGAACGTAGGCATGCGTGGTCTGGATCGGGTTGGCGTAGCCGGAGCCGGGTTCGTACGCGATCCGTGCGACGTCGTCGATCGCCACTCTTGGCTCGATGGCGAGCAGGGCGTCATGATCGATCTCGCGCACCTCGACGCCGAGCCGCTGACCCATCGCGACGTTCCGCTCGAATCCGGACGCCACGGATTCCGGGACGAAGAACGCCCAGCCCGTGTTGACGAAGCCGCAGTCCCCCCCGATCTCGTCGTCGAAATCGTGAAAGACCTCGACCGAGCGCTTCACCATCTTCACCAGCTCATCGTTCGAGTAGTGCTGGCGGATGATGGCGGCGGATCGGCCGGTGCCGCCCGAGGCGATCAGGTGCTTGTCGACGAGCACGACGCGACCGATGCCGCGGCGAACGAGATGCAGCGCGGTTGCGGCGCCGTTAATGATTCCTAAATCCACGGCCTTTGGCCGTGCGACCCTGATAGGCTCTGCCGATCCGGCGTGAATTGAAACGCTCTGTCCCCACGAGGCCCTCTGGGCCAAAGTGGAGACAGAGCTGATGGAAAATCGCGGAATGCAATTCCATATTGTATTCATCCAGGGTATCGCCGAGAGGTGATCATGTGGAGGACCCGATGAACTGTTGACGAGATGAAACAGCGGTCCGCCGATATATTCGTGCGGAGCAACGGCTGACCAAGGCACAGGAGTGGTGGTTTGACTGATTGACGCAAACGGTTTCACTCAGACCACCGAGGCTTCATTTGACACAACGCCCCGCTTGGCGGGGCAATCCAAAGCCACGCCCTATGGGCGTGGTCGATTACTGCCCGCTCCGATGACGACAGCGTCGGCGGTTTCGATGGCCATCGATCGATTCTGCTCGGTCGCGACCGATCGGTCAACCATGTCGCGTCATCCTGCACGAGGTCGATACTGTCTGGCCATAGTAGAATCCAGGCCGCGCATGACGAAGACCGGATCAGATTCGATGCCTGCTGACGTGGCCACCCGCGTCGCCGCCGACGTCGGCGGCACGTTCACCGATCTCGTCGTCATCGACGCGGGCGGCGCGGTTCGGCGGCACAAGGTGCTGTCTACGCCGCCCGACTTCGACGTGTCGGTGCTGGAAGGCATCGGCGCCATGGCGTCCGACGGCCGTGTCGACGTCGCGGCGGTCGGGGCCGTCAACCACGGAACGACGGTGGCGACCAACGCGATCCTCGAGCGACGCGGCGCCCGCACGGCGCTCGTCACGACGAAGGGGTTCCGTGATGTTCTCGAGTTGCGCCGGATCCGCGCGCCGCAGATCTACGATCTGTTCTTCGTCAAGCCGCCGACGATCGTCGAGCGTCACCTGCGTTTCGAGGTCGATGAGCGGATGGCCGCGGACGGAACCGTGCTTGCACCCGTTCGCGAGGACGACCTGCGCGACATCGTGTCGGCGCTGACGCGGATGGAGGTCGAATCGGTTGGCGTCTGCCTGCTGCACTCCTACGCGCACCCGGCGCACGAGCAGGAGGTCGGACGGTACCTGCGCGCCCACCTGCCGACCGAGGTCACGGTGTCGCTCTCGTGCGAGGTGCTGGCTCAGCGGCGCGAATACGAACGGTCGGCCACGACGGCCGTCAACGCTTACGTACGCCCGGTGATGCGGCGCTATCTCGATCGACTCCGTGAGGGTCTGTCGCGCCAGGGTATCGATGCGCCATTGCTCATCATGCAGTCGGCGGGCGGGCTGACGACGGCGGAGAACGCGGCGGCGCGACCTGTCTTCTCGCTCGAATCGGGGCCAGCGGCCGGCGTCCTGGCGTCCGCATGGAGTGCCGAGTCGGCAGGGCACTCGAACGTCATCAGCTTCGACATGGGCGGCACGACGGCGAAGGCGGCCATGATCGAACAGGGTCGCGTGCCCTACAGCCGCGAATACGAGGTCGGATCGACGGTCTCGGCCGGCAATCGCCTTGTCGGCGGTGGAGGCGATCTGATCCTCGCGCCGAGCATCGACATCGCCGAGGTCGGGGCCGGCGGCGGCAGCATCGCGTACCTCGATGCCGCGGGCGGGCTCCAGGTCGGGCCGCGGAGCGCCGGCGCCGTGCCGGGCCCGGCGTGTTACCAGCGCGGCGGTGTGAAGGCGACGGTCACCGATGCGAACGTGATTCTCGGGTACATCCGCCCCGCGCCGCTGGCCGACGGCGACGTGGTGATCGATCGCGATGCCGCCTGTGCGGCGGTCGAACGAGAGATCGCGAAGCCCCTGGATATGCCGCTGTCGGAGGCGGCGCTCGGGATTCACAGGATCGCGAACGCGCAGATGCTTCGCGCCCTGCGCGAGGTGTCGACGCATCGCGGCCGGGATCCACGCCAGTTCACGCTGGTCGCGTTCGGCGGATCGGGGCCCGTGCATGCGGCCGGGCTCGCCCGTGACCTGGGTGTGCAGCGCGTGATCGTGCCGCCGATGCCCGGTGTCTTCAGCGCGGTGGGCCTGCTCGTGTGCGGTATCGAGCACCACGAGGTGCGCAGCTGTCGCCTCGCGAAGGAAGGGCTGACCCCGGAGGCGATCGGGGCGCATGTCCGTATCATGCGCGATCGACTCGAATCGCAGTTCACCGCGCAGTCGCTGCCGCTTGACCGCATCGAGTTCCTGGTCAGCCTTGACCTGCAGTACGTCGGCCAGACCTCACAGTTGCGCGTCGACGTCGAGGAGCCGCTCGACGAGGCGGTGATCGCTCGCGCCGTCGATCAGTTCGAGACGGAGCACGAGCGCCTTTACGGGTACCGCGCCGCAGAGGGCACTGGCGTCGAGGCGCTGGCAGTCCGACTGATCGGCCGGGTCCCGGCGCCGGGGACGCAGATCCTGTCCGGCGATGACGGGCTGACAAAGCAAACCGTCGGCGGATCGCGCTGCGCCGATTTCGGGGCGCCCTGGGGTGAGATCGAGACGACAGTGTCGATGCGCCGAGCTCTGGGAGACGGCGTCGAAGGACCGCTGCTGATCGACGAGTACGACACCACGATCGTCATACCCCCGGATTTCACGGCGGCGACGGACAGCAGCGGAAACGTGGTGATGACACTTGTGAACAGCGCGGCGCCATTGGCATCCAAGCGAGGTTCAGGAGAGGCGGTTCATGGCTGAGACCGGGACCCATGGCGACCGATCAGAGGTGCGGATTGACGCCGTCACCCGGCAGATCATCCAGAGCGCGCTGGCCTCGGCGGCGGACGAGATGGCAGTCGGGCTCCATCGCACGGCGCGATCGACGATCGTACGTGACGTGCTGGACTTCTCGACTTCGATCTGCAATGGCAAGGGAATGCAGATCGCGCAGGGCGTGACCATTCCGTTCCACATGGGGTCGGTGCCCTTCGCGATGGACGCGATGCTGGCGAAGTTCGAGGGCGACATTCATCCCGGCGACGTGTTCATCCTGAACGATCCGTTCGACGGGGGCATGCACCTGCCCGACATCTACATCGTGCGACCGGTGTTCGCCGGAGATCGCAGGATCGCGTTCGCGGTCTCCACGGCGCATCACCTGGACGTCGGCGGACGCCTGCCCGGAAGCTCGGCCTGTGACAACGTCGAGATCTTCCAGGACGGCTTCCGTATCCCGTGGCTCAAGCTTTACGAGCGCGGCGAGCCGAACGAGGCGATCTTCACGCTCTTGCGGGCCAATATCCGCGTGCCTGACATGACCATGGGGGATCTGCAGGCGCAGCTTGCGGCCTGTCACATCGGAAGCCGGGCCGTGCTCGAACTGGTTGAACGTTACACCATCGACGTGTTCGAGCAGTGCGCGCTCGACCTGATCGACTATACCGAGCGGCTTGTCCGCGCGGACATCGCCGAGTGGCCGGACCGATCGAGCACCTTCACCGACTGGCTCGACAGCAACGGCTGCCCGGACTCGCCGGCGCCAGTGAAGATCCAGTGCACCATCACCGTCCGGGGCGACGGCCTCGTCGCCGACTTCACCGGCACCGATCCGCAGGTTCGCGGCGCGATTAACAGCACGTATTCGATGACGTCCGCGTGCGTCGCCATGTGCGTGCGTTCGATGATGCGCGAGGCGATCCCGAATACGAGCGGAATCTTCCGGCCGCTGGAAATCATCGTCCCGTCAGGGACCGTGCTCAACGGGAAGATGCCGGCCGCTTCTTCGATGCGGGGGGTGACGGCTTTCCGGACGGTCGATGTCGTGTTTGGCGCGCTCGCGGAGATCGTGCCCGAGCGCGTGCCGGCGGCAGGCGACGGCGGCAACTCGCTCGTGATCATCGGCGGTCGGCGACCCGGTAGCGATGAGCCGTACGTCTACTACGAACTGATGTCCGGAACCTGGGGTGCCAGGCCGGACCGCGACGGCAACGACGGGCTGTGCAACCCGGCGAACATCGCGAGCAACATCCCGATCGAGGAGGCGGAGTCGGACTATCCCGTCCGGATCGATCGATACGGGCTGGTGCAGGATTCGGGCGGTCCGGGTGAGTTTCGCGGTGGCATGGCGATCGAGCGCGAATGGTCGCTGCTTGAAGGCGAAGCGAGCCTGCTGATCCGATCCGACCGGAGAGCCCATCGACCGTACGGACTGGCCGGCGGGCGGAAGGGGGCGCCGTCGACGAGCGTGCTGCACCATGCGGACGGCTCGGAGAAGGAGCTTGCCGTCATGATCTCGACCGAAATGACCGAGGGTGAGCGTCTCTACCACCAGCAGCCGGGTGCGGGTGGATTCGGCGATCCGATGCGGCGCGATCCGGCTGCCGTGGCGACCGACGTGCGCGACGGACGCGTCTCGGTGGAGGCGGCAGCGCGGGACTACGGGGTGATCGTGGATCCGGTGAGCTTCGAGGTGGATGAAGCGAAGACGCGCGATCGGCGAGGGGGAGGCGCGTCTCCTTGAAGTCCGGCGGCTTCAGCTACCGCTCGTGGTCGTCATGCAGCTTCGCGACGATCGCGTTCCTTCGTGCGCGTCGCTTCTCGTCAACCTTCGCGCGTGACGAATAGGCTCCCACGGCGATCTGTCGTCGCGACTGGTCGGTGCCGTTCGGTCCGCTCCGGTGCACGGTCTCGGTCGCGTGCCGGCTGATGTCGCCCGGCTCGAGGCAAAGCTCGACTTCCGGCCACTTTCCGGTATCCAGCGGATCGATCAGCATCTGGCTGAAGCCCATCACCCCCGAGGGCCGGTGCGGCAGCAGGCCGAGGCGGTGTGAGCCCTTCTGGCAGACGAGCGGGCCGTTGTCGCAGGTGGACGGGTCGACGGCGACGGTGATCGTCAGCGCTTCGGGCGGATCCCAGCACTGGAAGACGTTGTCCTGGTGCGCCGGCGTCACGGAGCCGTGTCGCGCGGGTTTCGCGAACATGGCGGCGGTGCGAAGCCTGGCGTCAGGATCGTCGTATACGGCACGCACAAGCGTGAGCAACCTGGCATCGCCGACCAGCGACGCGAACACATCGCTGTGATTCTCCAGGCGGAACAGGCTCTTGATCGGCCGCTCGGGCGTGTCCTCGTAGTAGACCTCGCCGGGACCGAGACGCGGCGCCACATCGCGCGTGACGGTGTCCAGCGCGTCGCTGAAGCGTGCGATTTCGTCGTCATTGAAGACGGATCGCACGATCGCAAATCCGTTATCGTGGAACTGTCTCGTGGTGGCTGCCGGGTCCAGGAGCACGACTCCATCTCAGCGATCGATCAGGGACATCAAGCCCAGGCTCTGTCTCAAAACTCTGCCTGGTGTCGACCGGCTGCATCGCCCGTTGGCGGCGTCGGCCCCCATCGACGATGCACAGCGACATCG
>NYZC01000269.1 GCA_002686995.1 Phycisphaeraceae bacterium
ACCGGCTAGGCGGCTCGTTCAACCTGCAGTCGGTGCTGATGGGGGAGATGAACGGCCTCATCGAAGCACTGATCGCCCAGGATCGGGCGCAGCGCCTCGCGGCGCTGTGAGCGGTCGTCCGCCGATGAGCCAACTATTCACAATCCACCGACACCCGACCCGATAACCCTTTCATGTCGGGTCGGCGATTGCTGCATGTGGTTTTCCTTTGCGCGGGCGCCGGGATGACCGCGCAGGAAGCGGGGGGGCAGCAGAGCGGGGCGCTGCGTAACGACCGCCGGATCGCTCATTTCGATTTCGAGGAGCGGAAGCGCAATCCGAACTCCATGCCCGAGCACTGGTTCGCGATCGGGCGGGAAGCGAAGACGTCGAATCCCAATTTTGGGCGCTATGCCCTGCACCAGGACCTGACGAGCCGGGCGGGCCATCCGCGATACGGCGTCGTGCGGTTCGACACCCGCCACCAGATCAGCGGCGCCCACAGCTTTCACGTCGGCCTGAACGGCGATGCCACCGGCGCCTTTCTCGAGGTCGGGGCCGTCAGCGCCGTGGGCGGCAGTGACTACCAGGTCGGCGCCATGGTGCGCACCACGCGCCTCGCGACGGCACGGGCGCGGCTCGTCGCGTACTTCGTCGACCGCGACGGCCGACGCATCCCGGAAAGCGAGGTCGTGACGGAAGGCATTCGCACCGACGGCGCGTGGCGGGCGGTGGGCGTCAAGCTGCTCGGCGACCATCCCGGCGCCGCGTGGATCGGGATCGAGATCCGCCTGACCCAGCGCGGTTTCGATCCGAACGATCCGCTCGGCGTCGAGCAGGTCGTGCTCGACGAGATCGACGGCGGCGCCTGGTTCGACGATATTTCGGTCTGGCAGCTTCCGCGTCTGGTCGTGCGGACCCAGAGCGACGTCAACGTGATTCGGGCCCCGCAGCGGCCGCGCCTTTCGCTGGAGGTGTCCGATCAGAGCGGGCAGGCGCTCAAGGCCACCGTCACCCTCTACGACCACCGGCTCGACGCCGTCAGCCGAATCGAGCAGCGCGTCGGCGCCGGCGCGCCGCCGAAATGGAAATGGACGCCGCCCCTGGATCGCTTCGGCTGGTACCTGGTCGAGCTCGAGGTCAGCGCGTCGAACGGCGACGCCGGGGACCACCTGGTCGCGCGACGTCTGCGCTCGTTGCTCTGGCTCGGACCCGGCAAGCCGCTGGCCGAGCACGACCGGCTTCGATTCAGCATCGGCGCGGAGGACGTGCCGTCGCGGGAGCTGGTTCTGATTCCGCAGCTGCTCGGCGCCACGGGGCTCGACGACGTCGCGCTGAGCGCATGGAGCCGTGATCTCGAGCTCGACCATGTCGATGAACGACAATCGACGCTCGACGACGTCCTGCACCGCCTCGCCATGGCCCGTCGACGCGCCACGCTGAGCTTCTTCCCGCTGCCGTCGGAGCTGGCCCGCCGGCTCGACCTCGGCGTCGAGGACGCGTACAGCCTCTTCGCCAAGCCGGTCGAGCAGTGGCGGTCGTACCTGCTGCCGGTGACGATGCGCCACGGCCAGCGCGTGCGGAACTGGCAGATCGGCCCGGTGACCGACGACCAGGGGTTCTTCGACGGGGCGCTGGCCCGGACCGCGGACCAGGCGATCGCCACGCTTCGGCAGATGACGCCGAACCCGAGGATGGTGCTGCCCTGGCAGATCAACCAGTCGCGTCGTCCGCAGGCCGCCGACGACGCGCTCTTCCTGCTCTCCGTCACCGATGCGGTGCAGCCCGAGCAGTTTGCGGCGTACCTGGAGCCGTGGACCGAGAGCCCGCCCGTCGACCTGATCGTTCACCTGCAGACCCGGCCGGCGGAGGCCATGTCACAGAACCGGCGCATCACCGACCTGGCGCTGCGCATGCTCTACGCCTGGGAAGGCGAGGCCGGCGCGCTGCGCATCGACCGGCCGTGGAGCATTGCGGCCGGCCGACGGGTCGAATTGCTTCCGGATTCGCTCCTCGGCGTCTTCACCAACCTGGCGCACCTGCTCGCCGGTCGGCGCGTCATCGCCCGACTCGCGCTCGGCGACGGACTGGAATGCATGATCCTGGACGGGCCGGCGGGCGGGCTGCTGGCGGCATGGAGCCGGTCGGCGCAGGTCGATGACCGCACCGTGGCGCTCTACCTCGGCAAGAACCCGATGGCGGTCGACATCTGGGGCAATCGAAGCGATCTCGAGCAGCAGGACGGGCGCCACGTCCTGCGCCTGGGGCCGGCGCCGATGTTCGTCGAGGCGATCGATCCCGAACTCGCCCTCTTCCGCTCCGCGTTCCGGATCGAGCCGCCGTACATCGAGTCCAAGCAGGTGCCGCACCAGCGCACGATCACGCTCTACAACCCGTGGCCGCGCACGATCAGCGGCTACATGATGATCAACGAGCCCGCTCACTGGTCGATCCAGCCTCAGCGCACTTTCTTCTCGATCGCGTCGGGACAGACGAAGACCGTGCCGATGTCGCTCCGGTTCAACGCCTCGGAGGTCGCCGGGCGCAAGCAGCTCAGGGCGCGATTCGATTTCGTCGCCATCGAGTCCTACGACATCGAAGCCTCGGCGCCGATGGAGGTCGGACTTCCGGACGTCGGCTTCGAGGCGAACCTTGCCCTGGCGCGGCAGCCTTCCGGCGTCGTCGACGCCCGCGTCACGGCGGTGGTCACCAACAAGAGTGAACTGCCGTTGACGATGAAGGCGTTCGCGATCCTGCGCGGTCATCCGCGTCAGATCAAGCCGGTCACCGGCCTTGAACCCGGCCAATCGGTCGTGCGCACGTTTCGATTCGAAGATGTGGGCAGCAGCCTCGCCAACTCGCGGATTCGCGTGGGTCTGCGCGAGCTTTCGGGGCCTGCGATGCTTAATCGGATTCTTGATGGCAGGTAGGCGGCGGCCCCGCACTGAGTTATTAGTCAATAAGCCCTAGTCAGTGCGCCCCCATGTCATTCGACCCGCGGGCTCACGCCGCGCGGTTCGCCGGCGTACCGACGGCGTCAGCCGTCGGGTCGCATGCCATGAGGGTGCAATGCCAACACGCGCCTCCGAAAAAGCCCAAAAAACGCGCCCTTCACCGCTCATCAAGACCGAGAATCCGAATCACCTCGTCGAGATCCTTGTCGCCGCGGCCCGAGAGATTGATGACGACCGACCTTTCGGCGTCGAGCTTCGACGCGAGGTCGATCGCGTGGTAAGCGGCGTGGGCGGATTCGAGCGCCGGGATGATGCCTTCGGTCTCGGTGAGAAGTCTGAACGCTTCGAGCGCCTGCTGATCCGTGACGCTTGCGTACGCCACGCGACCGGAGTCGGCCCAGTGCGCATGCTCGGGTCCGACGCCGGGGTAGTCGAGGCCGGCCGAGAGGGAGTGTACGGGCGCGGTCTGCCCGTCCTGGTCCTGCAGCACGTAGCTGAGCGAGCCGTGAAGCACGCCGGGGTCGCCGAAGCTGATCGGAGCGGCGTGCTCGCCGAGGGCGTTCGAGCGGCCGCCGGCTTCGACGCCGATCATTCGCACCGGTTGGTCGTCGAGGAACGGATAGAAGATCCCGGCGGCGTTCGAGCCGCCGCCGACGCAGGCGACGATGACGTCCGGCATCGCGCCGATCTGATTGAGGCACTGCTGCCGGCACTCGACCCCGATGACCGACTGGAAATCGCGCACGATCATCGGGTAGGGGTGGGGCCCCACCACCGAACCGATGATGTAGTGCGTGTGGTGACTGGTTTCCATCCAGTCGCGCAGTGCCGCGTTCGTGGCATCCTTGAGGGTGCAGGAGCCGGAGTCGACGGCGTTGACCTGCGCGCCCAGAAGGCGCATTCGCTGCACGTTCGGCCGCTGCCGGCGCATGTCCTCGATGCCCATGAAGACCTCGCACCGAAGGCCGAAGGCGGCCGCGGCGGTGGCGGTCGCGACGCCGTGCTGGCCGGCGCCGGTCTCGGCGATCACGCGGCGCTTACCCATTCGCAGGGTCAGCAGCGCCTGGCCGATGGAGTTGTTCAGCTTGTGGGCCCCGGTGTGCGAAAGATCCTCGCGCTTCAGGTAGATGCGAGCGCCGCCGGCGTGTTCGGTCAGGCGCCGGGCGAAGTAGAGCGGCGTCGGACGACCGATGTAATCGGACTGCAGGGCGCGGAGGCGGTCCGAGAACTCCGGGTCGACGCGCGCGCGATCGTACTCCTCGATGAGCTGGTTCAGGGCCGCGATCAGCGTTTCGGGCACGTAGGTGCCGCCGAAGCGACCGAAACAGCCTCCGGCGTCCGGTAATGCCTTCAGGTTGTCGGTCCGTGCGGCGTCCGACATGACTTGGCAAGTGTAGGTCTTCGCCCTCAAGCCGGCCACCGCTTCTGACGATCAGCATCGGGGGCATTTGATCGGACCACTCAATGGAGGGGCGTTCACCCAGATTCGAAGCAGGCCTGGCCTTCCACGTGGCCGGCGAACTCGAGCAGGTCATCCAGGCCTGGCAGCTTGTCTATCGTGCTCACCTCGAGTCGGGCCTGGTCCGGCCCAGTCCTCACCGCATTCACACGACCCCGCTCGCGGCCACCCGCAACGCCGCCGTGCTATACGGCGCTATCGGCCCGCTGACCGTGAGCACGCTCACCGCGGTGAACGACGACGTCGAGGCGGGGCTGCCCCTGGACGAGACGTTCGGCGACGCTCTGGACATGCTGCGTCACGACGGTCGGCGACTGCTCGAGATCGGCCTGTGCGCCGATCGGCGTCGCGTCATCATTCGGTCGGCCGCCGCGCTGTTCGAACTGATCCGCCACGTCTTCTACTTCGCGCGTCACCTGGACCGCACCGACGTCGTGCTGGCCGTCGACGCGCAGATCTCCAGCCACTACGAGCGGATGTTCGGATTCGTTCCCGTGGGCTCGGAAGTGCCGCGATCCGGCATCCAGAGCATGTCGGTCACCCTGATGCGCTGCGACCTCAAGTCAGGCCTCGAAACGGAGCCGCTCCATCCCTACCTGGCGTACTGCCAGGAGCGACCCGTTCCCGACGAGGCGTTCGAGCAGCGATTCGACTTCGCCTCCGAGCGGATCGCGGGCTCACCCATCGACGCGTACCTTCAGGAACGGGAGCGCACGGTAATCCTGGGTCAGGCGGGGTAGGGGGCGGGTTCCCGGGTTCCGACGCACATCCCGGATCGGGCCCAGGGCTCGCACCTTGCATCGGCACGTGCACACGGCATTCGAGGCCACCGGCTCGTATTCTGTCCCCGAAACCCGGCTCACGCCGGCAGCGCATCCAACAGATGATCGATCTGCTCTTGCGTGTTGTAGAAGTGCGGGCTCGCGCGAAGTCGCCCTTCGCGGACGACGATCACGATGTCCTGGCGGCGCAGCGCGGCGACGACGTCCGCGCAGGATCCGCCTCCGGACGGAGGCTCGAACACCACGATACCGCTGCGCTCGCCCCGGCCGCGCGGGCTGAACACCCGGTAGCCCTTGCTCGCGAGACCGTCGCAGAGCCGCGTGGTCAGCGCCTCGATGCGCGACCAGATCACCTCCGCGCCCACGTCTTCGAGCAGCGCCATGCTCGCGCCGAGCGCCAGGACCCCGGGCACGTTGTAGCTTCCCGGCTCGAACCGGCCGGCGTCGGTGCGAAGCTCGAACCGGTAGTCTCCGTAGCGGTCGGCGTCCACCATGCACATCCAGCCGACGACGGGCGGGTGCACCAGCTCGACGAGGTCGCCACGGCAGTAGAGGATGCCGCAGCCTTCCGGGGCCAGCAGCCACTTGTGCCCGTCGACCGAAAGGAAATCGATCCCCATGGCCGCCACGTCGACCGGCATCGCGCCGAGGCTCTGGATCGCGTCGACGCAGAGATACCCGCCGGCCTGGTGCACCATGTCGCTGATCGTCCGGAGATCGATGCGGTAGCCGCTGCTGTACTGAACGTGGGAGACCGACACGACGCGCGTCCGGTTGGTCACGGCGTCGGCGACCTGTTCGGCGAAGATGCGACCGTCCGGCTCCGGCGCCACCTCGATCAGGTCGACGCCGCGGCGCCGCAGGTCCTCCCACGGATAACGGTTCGCGGGATATTCCACCGACGTGATGACGACGTTGTCGCCTTCGACCCAGTCAAGCCCGCCCGCGATCATGCAGAGTCCCGAGGACGTGTTGGGCACGAACGCGATTTCGGACGCGTCGGCGCCGATCATCTGCGCGGCGCCACGCCGCACCGCGCGGACCTGAACCTGCCAGTTCGAGTCGACGTAACCCCGGGTAGAGGCCTGCTCGCCGTATCGGCGCAGCGCTTCCGCCGCGGGGCCGCTGATCGGCGCGACGCCGGCGTGATCGAAGAAATGCAGCTGATCGCGAATCGGGAAAAGGTCCGAGAATTTCCCGGCGTCGAGCTTCGGCGGGTTCGCCGGACCGTTTGTTTCGATGGTTTCGTGGTCGGCCAAGGTTTGCCGTCCTAGAATAGATCCCCGGGTGTTCGATCATGATAGGAAACACGGCAAGTAGAAAGCGCGTCGACCCGACGCCGCGGATTCCGCGCCCGCACGGCACCCTGCTGCTGCTGACTGCGGTCGTCGCCGCGATCGTCGGGCCCGGCGTTCGAGGCGACGGTCCGGCGGACACCGCGCCCGAGGTCGGAAAGCTCGAGCTTTCGCCGATCGTGCGGAAAATCCTCGACGACGAATCGCTCAACGAGGCGGAGCGACGTCGATGGGCCATCTTCCACGGCCAGTGGGACCGGGTG
>NYZC01000270.1 GCA_002686995.1 Phycisphaeraceae bacterium
CCAAGGTCCAAGGTCCAAGGTCGAAGGCGGAACCGTCGATGCCCCACCGCGCCGGCCGGAGTCAGGTTCTTTCGACTTTCGACTTTCGACTTTCGACTTTCGACTTTCCGACTTGCGGGCGAAGCCCGCGTTGGGGTATTAGTCACTAAGCCAATCGTTATTTGCTGTTTTGGAATCGGAACGTGGGGTTCGGCTATGCAGGAGCGGTCAGACAGCTTCGCGCCGCTGATCGGGTCGCCCGCGTTCTTCGACGATCCCTACCCCGTCTACGACGCGATGCGACGCGATGCGCCGGTCTACTTCTGCACTCAGTGGGATTGCTGGCTGCTGACGCGGTATCGCGATGCCGCCGAGGTGCTGCGCGATACGGAGCAGTACACGAACGTCGGGCGCATCGCGCGGTTTCTCGACACGCTCGGCGAAACGGACCGGGCCGAGGCCCGGCCGCTGTACGAGCACTTCTCGGCGGGCATCATGCATTCGGATCCGCCCGACCACACGCGCATTCGCGGGCTGGTCAACAAGGCGTTCACGCCGCGCGCCGTCGACCAGGTGCGCGACCGCATCCAGCAGACCGTCGACCGGCTGATCGACGCGGTGCGCTCTTCAGGGCGGATGGAGCTGATCGGCGACCTCGCCTTTCCCCTTCCCGCCATCGTCTTCTCCGAGATGTTCGGTCTGCCCGCGGAGCAGCGCGACCGGTTCAAGGCCTGGTCGGACCGGATCGTCGAGTTCCACGGCACCGGCCGCGCCGACGCCACCGTCGTCCGCCGCAGCCAGGAGGCGCTGCTCGCCGCGCGGCACTGGATGAACGGGCTGATCGAGGACCGCCGGCAGAAGCCGCGCGATGACGTCCTGACCGGTCTCGCCCTCGCGGAAGAACACGGCGCGGGGCTCAGCGACACCGAGCTCATGTCGACGTGCATCACGTTCCTGGTCGGCGGGCACGAAACGACGACGAACCTCATCGGCAACGGCATGCTCGCGCTGCTGAGCCACCCCGAACAGCGAGCGCTGCTCGAGGACGATCCCGACCTGATCGACAACGCCGTCGAGGAGATCCTCCGGTACGACGCCCCGATCCAGCGAGCCCAGCGCCTTGCCGCCAAGGACCTCGAGCTCGAAGGGCATCGCATCGCCCGCGGACAGCTCGTCGAGCCGGTGCTCGGCGCCGCGAACCGCGACTCGGAGCAGTTCGACGACCCGAACCGCTTCGACATCACCCGGCCGCGGACGCGAAACGCACACCTGGCGTTCGGCACCGGCATCCACTTCTGCGCCGGCGCCGCGCTCGCACGGCTCGAAGCGAAGATCGCGATTCCCACGCTGCTGCGGAGGCTGCCGAACGTGCGCCTCGACGAGGACCAGCCGGTGCGGCATGCACCCAACAGCTTTTTCCGCGGCGTCGAGGCGCTGCACCTGCGCTATTAAGATATTGTCATTAGGCCATTGGTTATTGGTTATTGGTTATTGGTTATTTCGGAGGCGCGTTTCATCATGCGGAGATTGATCGTTGGCATTGTCACGATGCAGGGCAGGCTTTGGAAGATCGAGGAGAACTTCCAGCGGATGGAGGCCTACGCGCGACGAGCCGTGGAACGGGGCGCGCAACTGGTCATCGCGCCGGAGAACGTCCTGGACGGTTATGTCGCCGGCGCCGATCCGGACGTGAAGCGCGAGAGGATGATGGAGATCGCCCAGGAGGTGCCGGACGGCTCATACGTTCAGCGCGGTTGCGCGCTGGCCCGTGAGCTGGCGATCTGGCTCATCTACGGGTTCGTCGAGCGCCGCGACGACCGGATGTACAACAGCTGCATCCTCATCGGTCCGAACGGCGAAATCGTCGCGCGCTACAGCAAGGTCAACCCCCTCAACGAGAAGTTCATCACGCCGGGGCACGAGCTTCGACCGTTCGAGACGCCATTCGGACGCGTCGGCTTTCTCATCTGCGGCGATCGCGGCGTGTCCGACAACTTCAGGACGCTCGGCGTCCAGGGCACCCAGATCGTCTTCATTCCGATGGACGGCGGGTACGACCCGGACAACCTGGAGATGCTGCAGTGGCGCGCCATGGACAACGGCTGCTACATCGTCATCGCCAACACGCACGGCTGCGGCATTGTCCGGCCCGACGGCGGCATCATGCAATCGCGGTTCGAGAGTGAATGCGTCAGCGTGCAGCGGATCGAGCTTACCGAAATCGACGCGTTGAGGCCCAGACAGTTCGGAATGCGACGCCCCGACCTGTACGGTCCGCTGGTCGAGGCGACCGAATCACGACGTCACTGGGACGATGAGGGCCGTCCGACGTCGTACGAGCACGAGCAGCGCGACAGGTGGTCGGAGGATCTGCGCCGTCGCGAAGCTGCGTCGGAGGGAACCACGGATGGAAACGGATGAGCACGGATCGTAAGCGGTCCGCGTGGCTCCTGGCCGCCGCCGTCGGTGTGCTTCTCTGTCCCGGGCTCTCTCCCTCGACCGCGGCTGACGACCGCGAGCCCGTCACGCTGCGCCTGAGGCACATTCCCTTCAAGGATCGCACGGATCCCCTCTCGATCGCGAAGCGCCGCGTTTTCGAAGCGTTCTGCCGGGCGCACCCGCACATCCGGGCGCGCGGGCCGCGACTGATGGCCATCGAAGGGGCGGGGCGCGGCGGACGCGAGTTCCTTGCGATCGCCGGCGGCGTCGGCCCCGACGTGTATCACCAGTCCGGGCGCCGACTCGGCGACTACCTCGCGCAGGGATTCGCATGGCCGCTCGACGACTACCTCGCCGCGCACGAGCGCGAGACCGACCGACCGTACGTCGGCATCGACGCGCCGGCGATCATCTGGGAGCCGTGCCAGTACGAGAGGCGCGTCTACGGCGTGCCCTATCTCTATTACTCGCTGGCCCTCATGTGCCGGCGCGACATCTTCGCGCGGGGCGGCGTCGATCTGCAGCCACCGCGTGACTGGGACGAGATGTACCACGTCGCGCGACGCCTTACCTTTCTTCCGGATCGCGATCCGGACGCGGGTCCGGGCGACACGCCGGTCTACGGTCTCGAGTCGCTGACGGGCCTCCGCGCCGGCTGGCACATGCTTCAGTACGTTTGGAGCTCCGGCGGCGAGGTCGTGCGGTCATACCATCCCGACGCCTCCGGAGCCCTGGTCGAGGTGCCGCCACCGGCGATCGACTACCGTCGGCACCGCATCCATATCAGCGACGCGGCGCGATACGACGATCACGTCGCGCGCCTTCGTCAGCGTCTGCACGATCGGGGCGTGCCGGTGGATTACGCACGATCGGACCTGGCCTGGCGCCTCGTGGTCGATGACGACGCGGGCGCGGCGGTGCTCGAATTCCACCGGCGGCTCACCCACGCGCCGTGGATTCGATGCGCGAACCGTCACGATGACCGGGAGTACGACGTCACGCCGGCGATGCTCGAGCGCAGGATCGCTCGCTGCCCGGTCTGCGCGCTCGATGTCGACCTGAAGTCGCCCAAGGGCCGGCGGCGCATCTACCGGGGCGTCGTCCAGATCGGCCAGTCGACGGAGACCGAACGGCGCGCCGTCTTCGCGATGCGCGTCGGCACGGTGCAGGAGCTGAGCGCATCGGCCGAGGGATCGCTCGAGGTTCCGATGCCCTTTCCCAGCCGGACGCGCGACATTCCGCCCGCCGCCCTGATCGCCGGTCACTATCTCGCGATCAACGCGACACAGAAGGATCCCCGGGTGCGCGACGCGGCCTGGCAATACATCCGGTTCATGACCGGTCCCGACGCGCAGCGCATTCGCGTTGACACTTACGTCGAATACGGCCTCGAGCAGTTCGTTCGTCCCAACGTGCTCGCCCGGCTGGGCTACGAGCTCGAACAATCGCGGATTCCCGAGTCGCGCCGCCACCTGTGGACGCAGTTCGAGCGCACCGCGCACGTCGAGCCCTACTGCCAGGGCTTCACGAACGTGATGACGCGCGAACTGAGCATTCCCATGGAGGCCATCTTCGCGGACGTCCCCGATTCCGCCGGCCGCTACGCGCGGGACCCGCGCCAACTGCTCTCGGACACGTGCCGCCGCGTCAACACGCTCGTGCTCGGCGACCTTCCGGCGGACGTCGTCAAGCGCCGGTCGCGGATCGGATGGGTGATCGTCGGTGGCGGCATGCTGCTGCTCGGCGTCGTGCTCGCGGTGTCACGAACGAAAGGCAGACGGCCTGCCGCGCGCGGACGAGCGGGTCGGTCTCCGCGCGGCGGCGCCGCGACCATCGTGGGCTTCCTCGCACCGGCGGTCGGCCTCACGCTGCTCTGGAACTACTACCCGCTGCTTCGCGGCACGGTGATGGCGTTTCAGGACTACCGGCTGCTCGGCGGTTCCACGTACGTCGGGCTCGAGAACTTCGTCGAAACCACTGGCTCGCCCGAATTCTGGCGCTACGTTCTGCAGACGCTCCAGTACGTCCTGCTCTCGCTGGCGATGGGATTCGTGTCGCCGATCGTGCTCGCGATCGTCCTGACCGAGATCCCGCGCGGCCGCATCGTCTTTCGCACCCTCTACTACCTGCCGGCGGTGACGACCGGCATCGTCACGCTCTTTATGTGGAAGCAGCTTTTCTACGATCCGGCCGAGACCGGGATGCTCAACCGCGTCATCCTCTGCTTCAACGACCGACCGCCCGTCGTCATGATCGCGATGAAGGGGCTGATCGTGGCGATCATCACGCTCGCGGTCGTCGGCCTGGCCCGGACCGGTCTGCGCCGCTCCCTGAGCGGGCGCGGGCGCACCCTCGCGCTCGGGGCCGCGGCGCTCGGCGCCGGCTGGCTCATTCTTCGGGCCGCCGGTCTCTGGACCGAGAGCGGCTCGATCACAGCGTGCCTGCGCTGGTTCGCCGAGCCCTGGAGCCTCCACCCGCAGCGCTTTCTCTTCGATCGTGATCTCGCGATGTTCTGGATCGTCGTGCCGACCATCTGGGCCGGCCTCGGACCGGGATGCCTGATCTACCTCGCGGCGCTGAAGTCCATCCCCGAAGAGCAGTACGAAGCGGCCGACATCGACGGCGCCGGCGTCTGGGCCAAGTGCACGCAGGTCGTGATTCCGAACCTCGCGGCGCTGATCCTGATCAATCTCGTCGGCGCGGTCGTCGGTGCGATGCAGGCCTCCCAGAACGTCTTCGTGATGACCGGCGGCGGCCCGGAGGACGCCACGATGACCGTCGGCCTCTCCGTGTGGTTCAACGCATACATGTTTCTCAACTTCGGACTCGCCACCGCGCAGGCGTGGATCCTCGGCGCCATGCTGATCGGCTTCACGATCTTCCAGATCCGTCTCCTGCGGCGCGTGCAGTTCCGGGCGGCACACTCGGGGACATCGACATGAGACGTCAGGCATCGTGTGTCGGAAAAAAGGGGCCAGACCCAATCCTGTTCGGCACGGATTTCGCTTTGACCTGCGTTGCCGGGCCGGGCCGTCACCGGCCCGGTGTCGGCAACGCTCTCCGGGCCGAGACGGCCCGGCTCGGTGAGGCGATCCCGATCAACGCAACGCGAATGCCGTGCCGAACAGGATTGGGTCTGCCCCCATTTCCCCGACGGCGCCGGAGGTCCCGGATCTCGGAGCATCGCTACTGATGCCGATCATTCCCGTCGTAGGCAGAAGATCACTCGGCACCCGGGCGCTCCTCGGCGCCCTCTATCTCCTCCTCGCGCTCGGCGCGGTGACGATGATCTATCCCTTCGCGCTGATGCTGTCGACCGCAACCACGGGAAACGCCGACTGGCGGCAGTTCAGGATCATCCCGGCGTACTGGACGAGCGAGCAAGAGCAGTTCCGCAAGATGGTCGTCGATAAGGCTCCGGCGGACGTGCTTGCGTTCGACTACGGGCGGGAGGACTGGTTCACTGCGCGCGACATCGATGCCGATGCGTTCCGGGAGCTGGCGGAGATGGACCCGCAGGCCCGGGCGACGATCGACCGCGACTTTGCGGACTTCATCGGCGGCGTCGATCCGGGGATGAAGCACCTCTACTACCTTTCGTCGACCGACCGTTCGTACAGCGTGCTGTCGATGCGCAACGCCTATTTCGACTGGCTGCGCAAGAAGTATGACGGCGACCTCGAGCAGGTCAACCTTCTCTACGACGACACGGCCGAGCGCTGGCACGAGCTGGGGATGCAGCGCACGTTTACGGGCGCCTGGGAGCCGAGGCCGACATCGCGGCGCCATGCCGACTGGCAAGCCTTCGTCGCGTCACGCTCCCCCGACGCCCAGCGACTGTTCACGCTGGACGGGCTCGTCTTCGCGGCGCTGCGGCGCGATTTCGGCACGTCGGACGCCCTGAACCGCGCGTACGGCACGGAATACGAGAGCCTGATCCAGGTGCGATGGGACCACCTTCCGGACGCACCGTGGGCCGACGCCGTTCGAGAGGGCATTCTTCGCCGCGCCGTACCGCTGGAGCAGATCCGGCTTCGTGACTCGGCGCGACTGGCCTTTGACGCCTTCGTGCAGGATGACGGCCTGGTCTTTTCCCGTACCGCCCCGACCGACCCGGGCCCGCGCGCGATCTGGATGCGCTTTGTCCGCGCAGCGGACTGTCGTCTCGCGGACTTCGATCCCGACGACCCGCTGCGATCCTGGCAGGCGTTCCTGCGTGATCGTTACGAAAACCTCGATCATCTCAACACGGCGCACGGGGAAAGCTTCGCGCAGTTCGACGAGGTCGCGCTGCCGATCCCCGTCGTGGACTACGAGGCCTTCCGTCGCCATCGCGACACGCTGATGTGGCGCTTTCTCTTCGGCAACTTCGGCCTGGTCCTCGACGTCGTCCTCCTGCACGGCCGTGCACTCATGAACACGCTCGTCTTCATCGTACTGATGATCGTGACCACACTGACGGTGAACCCGATGGCCGCGTACGTGCTCAGCCGATACCCGCTGCGTCACGGCGAGCACCTGCTCGTCTTCCTCCTGGCCACGATGGCCTTTCCGGTCGAGATGGTCATGATCCCCAACTTCCTCCTGGTGAAGCAGTTTCCACTTGCCGCGCTCGTGCTGGGCGTTGCGGCGCTCGCGGTGTTTCTCGGCGCGCGACGGGCGCTGCGGTGGAACCTGTCCCTGCCGCGCAGCCTCGCCCTCGGCGGCACGCTCGCCGTGATCGTCGGCCTGGCGGCGCCGCCGCTCGCGGCGCGGCTGCTCGGCCGCGCCGACATGAACGTCAGCCTGATGAACACGTTCTTCGCGCTGGTGCTGCCCGGCGTCGTCAACGGCTACTGGATCTTCCTGCTCAAGGGATTCTTCGACAGCCTGCCGCCCGAGCTATACGAAGCCGGCATGCTCGACGGCGCATCGGAGCGACGCATGTTTCTTTCGATCACGATGCCGATGTGCAAGCCGGTGCTCGCCGTCATCGCGCTCGGTGCGTTCACCGCCGCCTACGGCGCCTTCATGTTCGCCTTCCTGACCTGCCAGGATCCGCAAATGTGGACGCTGATGGTATTCCTCTACCAGTTCCAGCAGCAGTACGGCGTGCCGCAGGTGATGGCGTCGCTCGTCATCGCGGCGGTGCCCACGCTGGTCGTGTTCATCCTGTGCCAGCGCGTCATTCTGCGCGGCATCGTGGTCCCGACGTTCACGTAAGAAGTAGAAGCCCCCAGGAACCCCCTTTCCAAGAGGTCCGAAACTCAATCCGCGTTCCGGCGCAGCTTCGTCACCAGCAGCCCCACCAGGAAGATCGTCAGCGTGCCGACCACGATCGTCATGTGCGCGTGCATGGGATTGCGGATTCGCGACGGAAGGTCCACCAGCTCGCCCAGCGACATCCAGGCGATCACCACCAGGCCGATCAGCACGCCCGTGACGGCGGCCGGCCGCGCGGCGCGGCGGCTAACCATGCCCATCAGGAACAGTCCGAGCACACCGCCGGCGAAGACGCCGGACAGCTTCCACCACGTATCGAGCACGCTCTGCACCCCGATCATTGCCACGGCGATCGCGGTGCCGGCGGCGCCCATCGCCCCGGTCGACAGGTACAGGACGCGCATGGACCGCCTTTCGTCCGCGTCGGGTCGGACGTATCGCGCGTAAAGGTCCGTGAGGATGACGGTCGCCGAGCTGTTGAGCGAGGTATCGATGCTGCTCATCGCCGCGGCGACGATCGCGGCGATGAGCAGACCGCGCACGCCCATCGGCAGGTGATGAACGATGAAGTGTGGCAGCGCCTTGTCGCCCACGTCCGCGTGATCGATCGGCGCGGACGCCTCCCCGTCGCGCTGCGCCGCGACCGCCGCCTTCAGGTCGTCAAGCTGCTCCGGATGCGCATCGTAGTAGGTGAACGTCGCGGTCCCGATCAGGAAGAAGAGCAGCGAGATCGGCACATAGAGCAGCGCCCCGAGCCAGACACTGCGCGCCGCCTGCCGATCGTCGCGCGCCGCGTGGTACCGCTGCACGAAGCTCTGATCGATGCCGAAGTTGTTCAGGTTGATGAACAGGCCGTACACCAGGACGACCCAGATGGTGGAGGTGGTGACGTCCGGGCGGAGGCTGCCGAGCGAGAGCTTGCCATGCTCCATCGCGACGCGGAATGTCTGCGCCGGGCCCTCCGGCATTCCGAACAGGAGCAGCGCGAGCACGATCAGCGCGCCAGCGATCAGGACCAGCGACTGGACGACGTCGGTCCAGATCACCGCCTCGATGCCGCCCAGGATGGTGTAGATCGTGATGATCGCGCCGGCCACGATGATGATCGACGCCTGGCTCCACCCGGTCAGCGCGGACAGGGCGAGCGAGACGCCAAACAGGATCGAGCCGATTCGGGCGAACTGCGTCAGCAGGTAGCAGACGACGGCATACGTGCGCGCCCACGGGCCGAATCGCTGCTTCAGGTGACGGTACGCCGAGATGCCGCCACTGTTTCGGTGGAAAGGTACGAAGTAGCGCACCGCGAGCCATGCCGCGATCGGAAGCGACAGGGAGAACACGAACGCGTTCCAGTTCGATCCGTAGGCCTTGCCCGGCACGCCGAGAAACGTGTTGCTCGACAGGTAGGTGCCGAAGATGGACAGGCCGACGGCCCAGGCCGGAAGCCTGCCGCCGGCCGCCATGAACTGCGACGTGCCGGCGCTACGACGGACGAACGAGCAACCGAGCACGAACACGGCCGCCAAGTACGCCGCCAGCACGATGGCATCGAAGGCGGACAGCGTCAACGTGCCTCCCGGATCGGCCATGCGCCGTCGACGATGGGCGCGCCGCGCAGCTTTGCCGGATCGATCACGACATGCTTCACGCTCTGGCGCCGCCACGTGTACGTGACGTGGACCCGCCCGTCGGTGGCCTGGATCACCGACGGGTAGGAGTACTCACCCTGGTCAAGCTCGAGCACGAGGGCCGCGTGCCATTGGCGCCCGTCGCGGCTGAACGCGACATTGAGCATGTTCCGCTTCCGAGGAAAACCCTTGGCGCGCGACGTGTGGTTGTAAACGAGAAGCTGCCGCCCGTCCTGCAGCGTGACCGCATCGACACCGGCGCTCGGATTCGGAAGCTCCATCGCGCTGATCTTGCTCCACGCGTCACCTCCGTTCTCCGACCACGCCTGGCCGAGAACGGATTGCCGCGTGCGACAGAGCACCTGCAGCCGTCCGTCGCCGTAGTCAAGAATGCTCGGCTGGATCGCGTCGAACTGCGCCCCGTCGTGAATCGGACCGATGACGCGCCAGGTCGCGCCGAGATCATCCGTGATCTCGAAGTGCACCCGCCAGCCGTCATGCTCCGTGCTCGAAGGGCAGAGAATCGAGCCGTCGTCGCGCTCGATCGGCTTGTTCTTGACCGGCCCGACCAGGTGACCGACGGCCGCGTCCTTCCCCAGCCGACGTCGATGGCCCCAGGTCGCCCCGCCGTCGTCCGAGGTCATCTGCACGCCCCACCACGAGCGCGGCGTCGGGCCAACCTTGTAGAAGAGCATCAGCGGGCCCTGCGTCGGCTGGAAGAGCACCGGGTTCCAGCACGGATGGTCGCGCGACTCGCCCTCGGCGCCGGTCGCCACCTCCACCGGGCGCGCCCACTTCCCGTCGATCCGGCGCGACACCCAGATCCCGACGTCCTCGTCGCCTTCCTCCGCGCCGCCGAACCAAGACGCGACGAGGCCGCCGTCCGTGCTCTGCGCGATCGTCGATGCGTGGCACTGCGGCGTCGGGCGGTCCTCCAGCGGATAGATCAGACCCGCCGACCGCCGCGCCGCCCGGCCCGGTTCATCGAACGCCGACCGCGGTGAGTCATCGGCCACGACGCATGAAGCGCCGAACGCCAGCGCCAAACACAGGACGAACAGGGTCAACGGAAGCAGCATGGCGTTGCTCATGGTGTTCGGTGTTCGGTCCGTCTTCGGCGGATCTTCGCTTCGCTGCGATGTTCAGTGTGAAGCGTATGCACGGCCGGGGGCCCGTGCCGTGCCCTTCCGTGATTTCAATCCGCCGGCACGCAGCGGTTCTGCGCCCACGCCCTCAGCGCGCCGAGGCGCTCCGCCATCGTGACCGACAGCGGCGGGGACTCGGCGATGGCAGTCTCGACGCCGTCCGTGTCGATGTCGCGCTTCCCGGTGAACGCCTCGTGCAGCGCCGACACGATGCCCTGCTCGATCTCGGCGCCGCTGTAGCCGTCGGCGGCCGTGGCAAGCCGGACGAGGTCGAAGTCATCCGGGTCGCGCCCGCGCTGGCGCAGGTGGATCCTGAAGATCTGCCGCCTTGCCTCCGCGGACGGAAGATCGACGAAAAAGATCTCGTCGAACCGGCCCTTGCGCAGCAACTCCGGCGGCAGCGCGTCGATGTTGTTCGCGGTCGCGACGAGGAACACCGCCGTCGTGTGATCCTGCATCCACGTCAGCAGCGTGCCGAACATGCGCTGGGAGACGCCGCCGTCGGTGCTCTGGCCGGCGGCGCTGGCGAACCCTTTCTCGATCTCGTCGATCCAGAGGACGACGGGCGCCATCATCTCCGCCTGGCGCAGCGCCCCGCGCAGGCGCCGTTCCGATTCGCCGATGTAGCGGTCGTACAGCGCGCCCGGATCCATGCGGAGCAGCGGACGGCCCCACGCGGCGGCAATCGCCTTCGCACTCAGGCTCTTGCCGGCGCCCTGCACGCCCAGCAGAAGTACGCCGCGCGGCGGCGTCAGTCCGAACGCGACCGCCTCGTCGCCCTGCGCCAGAACCCGGTGCTTCAACCAGCGCTTGAGCCGGCGCAGTCCGCCGATCTCGTCGAGGCTGATCGGCGACTCGACGTATTCGAGCAGGCCGTCCGCGTTCATCGCTCGGCGCTTGGCGGCGAGTACGTGGTTCATGTCCGCGGCCGTGAACGACCGGTCCGTCAGCGCGCACTCGGTCACGATCCTCGTCACGTGCCGGCGGGAGAGGCCGGAAAGATTCTTGACCAGCGTGCTCATCTCCGCCTTCGACATCCGGGCGCGGATCGGCGTGCGATCATGCACCCGTCGCAGCGTCGCGCGCACGATCTGCAGCACCTCCTTCTCGTCCGGCAGCGCCGGCTCGAAGCACGTCGCGTGAGCGTGGATGACCGGCGGAAGGTCGGAGCGGTGATCGACCAGCACCACGGTGCCGCCGCGCCCCTCGTGGAAACGGATCACGTCGCGCAGCAGCCGCAGCGTGCGCGCGTCACCGAGGGGCTCGACCAGGTCGATCAGAAGCGTGACATGCCGCTTCGACGCCGCCCGGTCCAGCAGCGCAAACATGGCCGCGGCGGGGTGCTCCGTCTTCGGATCGGGCTTGACCGGGTCGAACCACGCGGTGTGCAGGCCCTGGTTGGCCGTCCAGCAGAAGTACGCGCAGTCCTCGATGTCGCCGACGATCTCGGAGAGGATGTCGACGACGTACGCCTCCTCGAACGTCGGAATGAAGATGCATGGGGTCCGCGTCGAAATCAGACGGCGCAGCGCGTCGCGGTTGTCCATGTTGCCCTTCGCCATGTGCCTCGAAGCAAGCTGCGGTATCGTACCCGACATGAACCTCCAGCTATTCTACAACTTCGACCCCACCGATCCGTCGCGCTATCACCGCCGCACCGTCGACGCCGAGTACTTCGAGTGGCTGGCCGGCATACTCGAGGGCACCGGCATGACGCTGCTGTTCCGTGCCAACGTCGCCGGTCGCTGCTACTACCGCAGCCAACTCATGTCGCCGTTCGACCACGCCACGGTCAATCACCGCAACCCGGACGCCGCGATCTTCAACCGTGTCGCCGACATGATGGACGCCTGCGATCCGCTGGCCGAGGCGGTCGGCGCCGCGCGGCGCCACGGCGTGCCGATCTGGATCTGGTGGAACTGGAACGAGTGGCACAACGTGCGGCCCGAGTGGATCGACCTGAACGACCGGGAATGGTACGACATGCCGCGCCGTTACTGGTGCTCGCGCGACGGATCGCGGTTCTACTGCGGCGTCCCCGACTTCGGCCATGACCAGGTCGTGCAGCGCCTCGTCGGCCTCGCGCAGGAGACGCTCGACTACGGCGTCGACGGCATCTACCTTTCGACGCGCTCGCACAGCTGGTGGCCGTGTTTTCCGTCGCCGGGATGGGACGACCGGATGGAGCCGTTCGGGTTCAACGACTCGGTCGTGAAGACTTACTTCGAACGCCACGGCGTCGACATCCGCTACGACGACTATGACGAGGACGAATGGCTGCGCATCAAGGGCGAGCAGTTCTCGAACCTGATCGCCCGGACCGGGGCCGCTGCCCACGCGGGGGGCAAGCGATTCATTCTCGGCGTCGAGCCCGACCGCACCAACCTCATGGTCGGCTTCGCGAACGGCCGCAGCATGGTGGCGGACAACGTCAGGCTCTACAAGGACTGGGAGCGCTGGGCCGCCGAAGGCAGCATCGACGGCCTCTGCGCGGAGGAGTCGTGCCCGGCGGAGCTGAGCATCGAAGGCGCCGAGATCGACACGTTTCGAGAGACGCTGCCCGGTGACTTCCCGCTCTACACCTGGATCGACACGGCGCGCTGGATCAACCGGGACGGCGGGCCGTTCAGCCTCGTCAACTGGGATCCGCACACGCCCGAGGATGTCGTGCGCCAGATCGAGTGGGGCCGCGACGCCGGCGCGGCCGGCGTCTTCGTGCACACGCTCTATCACTTCACGGCCGCCGACAGCGACGGCGAATCGATCGGCGGCTACGGCGTGCTGCCGAGAACGGAGTACCTGGAGGCGATCCGCCAGGCGAATTTCTGATTCTTCAATGGCGATTTGCGATCTGGGATCCTCGTTCCCCGCGGTGGTCGAATCAGGAATCAAGAACCGCAAATCATCGACATCCGCGCCCTCGCTGAAGACCTTATCCGGCGCGCCGCCGCGGCGCCGCGCACGATCGTCGGCATCGCGGGCATTCCCGGGGCAGGCAAGAGCACGCTGGGACGCGACCTGCTCGACGCCATCGAAACGATCGATCCGGGCGTCCCGGTGCTGGTCCCGATGGACGGCTTTCACCTGACCTCCGAGCGACTGGAGCGACTCGGCCTGCGCGATCGCAAGGGCGCGCCGCACACGTTCGACGCCGACGGATACGTCGAGCTCCTGCGCAAGGCACGGGACCCACGCATCACGCTGCGGTTTCCCGTTTACGACCGGCAGCTGCACGAGCCCGTCTTCGACGATGCCGAAGCGCACGTCATCACGCCCGCGGCGCGGATCGTCCTGACGGAAGGCAACTACCTGCTGCTCGACACCGAGCCGTGGTCCAGGCTCGCCGACGTGCTCGACGCGAGCTGGCTTCTCGACACACCCGTCGACAAGGCTCGTGGCTGGACGATCGAACGCCACGTTCGCGGCGGACGCGACCGGGCCGACGCCGAGGCGCACTACGAGCGCAGCGACGCGCTCAACGTCCGCCTCGTGCTCGACCGGATGCGCCTCCCGGATCTCCGCCTCAAGTGGAACGAATAGTCGCCCCCCTGCGTTCTGTCTTCTGTCTTCTGTCCTGCGCCCCCTGCCCCTCACCGCTTCGGCTTCGCCGGCCGGCCGGTCTCCACCGACTCGTAGATCGCGTCCATCAGCTCGCTCTGAATGATGCCGTCACGAGGGCTGGTGCGGGGCGCGTCACGACCAAGGATCGCGTCGATGAAGTTGTCGCCGGGATCCATCGGCGCGCCGGTGATGGCGGGATACTTCACTTTCTCATCGCCGTCGTAGATGTTGATCCAATTGCCGGACCAGGGACAGATCTCGATCTTTCCGCCGTCGAACATGTAACACATGTGGGCCCCGCTATGCGCGCAGTTGCCGCCGACGACGACCGCCGCGAGCACGCCGTTCTCGAAACGGATGTTGATCGAGGAGTTGACGTCCACCTGCGTGTCGAGGTTGTCGGCGAACGCGAACACCTCCGAGACCCGCGACCGGACCGTCCAGCAGAGGCTGTTGAGCGTATGC
>NYZC01000271.1 GCA_002686995.1 Phycisphaeraceae bacterium
GAGCCCAGTGCGGTAGTCCCGCACGCTGGGATCTGTGCGGGGGGCCGCCCGAAAGGGCGGTCCCTACCGTGCCGACTCGGTGTTCAGCGCGAGTCCGAAATGACGAATAACGATTGGCTTAATGATTCAATGACTAATAGCTCAATTCAATTTTCAATGGCCTCCTCCCTCTGCAGCAGGATCACCGCGTGGCAGGCGATCGCCTCGCCGCGGCCCAGCGCGTCGGCGCGCTCGTGGGTCTTGCCCTTGAGGTTGACGCGCGCCGCTTCGCATCGCAGCAGGCGCGCCAGGTTGTCGCGGATGGCGCTCTTGTGCGGTGAGAGCTTCGGGCGCTGAAGGATGACGGTGACGTCGAGGTTGCCGATCCGGTATCCGGCGTCGCTCATCCGGCGCTCGGCCTCCTCGACGAACAAGGCGGAATCGGCGTCCTTCCACTTCGGTTCGCTGTCCGCGAAGAGCTGTCCGATGTCCTCCTGTCCGATCGCGCCGAGGACGGCGTCCGTCACCGCGTGGTAGACGACGTCGCCGTCGGAATGCGCGGCGCAGCCGCGGTCACTTTCGATCTGCAGCCCGCCCACCACCAGCCGGCGGCCGGGCTCGAGCCGGTGCAGGTCGAAGCCGTGCCCGATGCGAAATGAAGGTTCCTCGCTCACCCGGCTACTTCAGCCCGTATTCCTTGAGTTTGCGATAGAGCGTCCGCTCGCCGATGCCCAGGTCCCGCGCGGCCGCCTCCCGGTTGCCGCCGTGACGTCGCAGGGCTTCACGGATCGCCTGCTTTTCGAGCTGCTCCAGGCTCATTCCGGCGGTGGATTCGATCCGCCCTTCGTCGCTTTCGCCGGAGGCGGCGCGGATCTGCGGCGGAATCTGGCGCGCGGTGAGCTCGTCGGAGTCGGCGATGACCACCATGCTCTGCACGACGTTGATCAGCTCCCGGACGTTGCCGGGCCAGTCGTACTGCATCAGGATGTGCTGGGCGTCCTCCGAGATCGAGGGCACGGGCCGGCCGTGCTGCTCGGCGAACGACTTGACGTAGTGGCGGGTGAGCAGGGGGATGTCCTCGCGCCGCTCGCGCAGCGGCGGGATGACGAGCTCGACGCCCTTGATGCGGAAGAAGAGGTCCTCGCGGAACTCGTTCTGCTCGACCATCCGGCCGAGGTCCCGGTTGGTCGCCGAGATCAGCCGCACGTTGACGTGCCGGGGCTCGTTGATGCCCAGACGAATGACCTCGCCGCTCTCCAGGACGCGCAGGAGCTTGGCCTGCATGATCAGGGGCATGTCGCCGACCTCGTCGAGGAAGAGCGTGCCGTGGTCGGCGTACTCGAATCGGCCCTCCCGATCCTTGTCGGCGCCCGTGAACGCCCCCTTGACGTGGCCGAACAGCTCGTCCTCGAGGATCGACTCGCTGAGCCCGGCGCAGTTGAGCGGCACGAATCGCTGCCGGGCCCGCTCTGAGTTGTTGTGGATCGCCTTGGCGACCAGCTCCTTGCCCGTGCCGGATCCGCCGGTCACGAGGACGGGGATGTCCGACGCCGCGACCTGACGCATCGTCCTGATGATCTGGTGGATCGCGGGCGAGTTGCCGATGATGCCCTCGAAGCCGTACTGCTCGTCGAGCTGGCCGCGGAGGTCGGAGATCTCGCTGCGCTGGGCCACGGTCCTGATCGCCTGGTCGCACAGCGATCGGAAGACGTTCAGGTCGAGCGGCTTCGCGATGAAGTGGAACGCGCCGTCCTTGATGGCGCGGACCGACGTGGGCACGTCCCCGTGGGCGGTCACCACGATCGTCTCGGCGTTGCTCTGGGTCTGCTTTGCCTTCTGCAGCACCTTGAGCCCGTCCTCCTCGTCCTGCATCACCAGGTCGGTGACGACCAGGTCGAAGTTGCCGTGCTGAAGCTCCTCCTCGGCCTCGTCCCGCCCGTGCACGATCGTGCACACGTGACCCTGTCGCCGCAGCGACTCGCCCATGACCTCGGCGTGCTCGACCTCGTCGTCGACGATCAGGATCTGAGCGCTGGGAGTGGCCGGATCGCGGGTCATGGACTTATATTAGATGATGGGTGCGATGAAACCAACGGCCTCATCGACGGACGGCTCAGGCGTGGCGACGGCGCGCGCGCTGCGCATCGGGTGCGTCAGCTTCCTCAACGCCGTGCCGCTCATCGACGGCCTGGGCGAGGCCGAAGGCGACGGCAACCTGCACCTGCGTTTCGCGGTGCCGAGCGAGCTGCTCGCCGGCCTGGAGGCCGGCGCCGACGACATCGCGCTGTGCCCGGTCATCGATTATTTCACGAGCGGCGCCGAGCTCGAGATCGTGCCGGTCGGGGCGATCGGCTGCGGGCGCTCGACGATGACGGTCAAGCTCGTCAGCCGCGTGCCGATCGAAGGCATCGACCGGGTTCACGCCGACACCGACAGCCACACCAGCGTGGTGCTGCTCCAGGTCGTGCTCGCCGAGCGTTTCGGGCTTCGTCCCCGGATCGTCTCCCAGCGGATGGGGCGCGGCGACCGGCTTCCGGACCACCCCGAGGCGATGCTGGTCATCGGGGACAAGGTGGTGCGGGTCGACGAATCGCGGTTTCCCCATCAGCTTGATCTGGGCGAGGCGTGGAACGATCTGACGGGGCTGCCGTTCGTGTTCGCGATCTGGATGGCACGCAGAGGGGCAGAACTCGGCGGGCTGCCAGGGCGGCTGGAGGCGCGACGCAGGGCGAATCTGGCGGACCTGGAGGCGATCGTGCGGCGGCAGGCGCCGGGGCATCGCTGGCCGGTCGATCTGGCGCGGCACTACCTGGGGTCGCTTCTGACTTACGAGGTCGGGCCGGCGCAGATCGAGGCGATCGGGCAGTTTGCACGCAAGGCGCATGCGCTGAGGCTGATCGACGACCTGAGGCCGCTGAAGCTGTATCGAGGGTCGGGAGTCGAGGGGCGAGGGTAGGGGGTCGAGGGTCGGGGGGCTAGCGAGGGTCCGGGGTCGGAGGAAACTGGTTTGTGCAGGGGTCGCGGTGGGAATCGATTGTTGATGGTCGATTGCCTGACACTTGCCATGTCGCAGCGCGACGTCGGTCCGAATCAGGATCCGAAACAACAAACAACAGATAGCCGATAATCAATCATCGATTCACGGCTCCACCCGAATCAATCAGCTCGTGCCGGCCCGTCATGCCTGGTCACGCGCCCCGGACCCTAAACCCCGGACCCCGGACCCCGGACCCCGGACTCCATGAGTCGTCGACTATCGCAGCAGTTCCTGTGCCAGCCGCTGGCGGAGCTCACCCGCCAGCTTCTCGTCGCGCCATCCACGAAGCGCATCGAGCAAGTCCGCTGTGCGGAGAAGCTCTACGATGACATCGATCCCGACCTGAACTACCCCTACGAATTCGTCTGCTTCCGCATCACCGGCTACCGCAGCGAGCTTGAATCCTCGGTCATCGTCGGCGATGCGCTGCTCGCCGACCTGCGCCTGCTCATCGACATGCTCAGCCGTTCCGTAGGCATGCCGCCTCGTGCCCGCGAGCCGGTCCAGACGCCCCAGGAGCTGGCGCGCAGCATGAACGTCAGCACCAAGACCGTCGAGCGCTGGCGCAAGCTCGGCTTGCGCTGGCGATGGTCGGCATCGGAGTCCGGCGGGCGCAAGAAGCTCGTGTTCACGCGGTCGGCGGTCGACCATTTCCTCCACAATCACGGCGACCGCGTCGATCGCGCGCGGCGATTCTCGAAGATGGACGACCAGGTGCGTCGTCGCCTGCTCGATCGGGCGCGCCAACTCGCCGGCCAGCGCGAGACGTCGCCTTACCGCGTCGCGCGCACACTCGCTCGCGAATCGGACCGGGCGGTCGAGACGATCCGCCTGCTGCTCGAGCAGCACGATCGCGACCATCCGGGCGAGAAGATCTTCGAGAACCACACGGGGCCGCTCTCCTCGCGACAGAAACAGGTCATCCAGCGCGCCTACCGAAAGGGCATTCCGGTCGGCAGGATCGCGGCGCGATTCCGCCGAACGAGCGCGACGATCCACCGCGTGATCCGCGAACGCCGCGCCGCGAGCCTGATCCAGCGGCCGATCACGTTCGTCGCCTCGCCGATGTTCGAGCGCGACGACGCCGACGAGGTGCTCCTCCGTGACGAGCCCGACCCGTCGACGACGCCTCCCGATGCGGCCGTGACGGCGGCGCTCGAGTCGGTGCCGGCGCCTCTCGCGGCACTGTACGCCCGCGATCCCATGCCCGGACCGCACCAGCGCATGCTCGTCGTCAAGATGAACTACCTGAAGCACAAGGCGCTGCAGTACCGCGATCGGCTCAACCGCAACAACCCCAACGTGAGCATGATGAACCGCGTCGAGCAGTGGCTCGACGAGGCGCACGACATCCGCCACCGTCTCATCCTGGCGAACCTGCCCCGGACGCTCGTGGTCACGCGGCAGCACCTGAGCCAGAGCGGCGAGAAATCCAGCGGCCACCTGGTCGATCTGCTCGCGCTGGCGATGCGCGAGCTGATCGACGTCGTCGACGGCTTCGACTTCACGGAGCACGAGTCGCTCGAATCGTTTCTCAACTGGTCGCTGGTGCGCTGCTTCGCGCGCTACGAGCCGCCGCGACAGGCGCGGCGCCGCCTGTCCGACGAGGAGATGGTGACGACGCTTCGGGAGGCCGGGCGGCGGATGGAGTTGGGAATCTAGGCGCGGGTCATTCCGTTTGTGCCGTCTATCGCGTCTAGTGGTTATTTGCTGTTTCGGAGGTGGGGTGTGGCTGATTTGAGCCAGTGACGCTGCTCGTCCGTATCCGGTACGGTGATTCCTCGAGCCTCGGCGATCGCCTCGTAAGCTTCGTCTGCCGAGTACGCGCATTTCACAAGCAGGCTGGCCGCGGTCAGCGAGGATCTGCCAATACCCGCGCGACAGTGGATGGCGACCCGTTCGTCCTGCTGGAGGCTGGCGTACACGCGGTTCACGAATCGGACGAAGCGTTCCCGAGATGACGGCACGTTGCGATCCTGGATCGGGAACGACACAAACCGTAATCCCGCCGCTCGGCAGATGTCAGGCTCTCGCTGGAGCTCGAGCTCCGTCATCTCGTCATTCGTCAGATGCGATACCAGGACGTCGACGCCCGCTGCACGTATCGACGCCAATTCCTCTTCGAGCCAATCACCGGCGCGCGGTCGCGGCATGATCGCCAGGCGGCCGATCGGACAGCATGGAATCCAATAGATCTCCGGACGCATCATCGATTCCCGCCCCTCGCCCCCCGCCCTACGGCGCGATGTGCATCAGCATGAAACAGTACGTCACGCCCACCGCGACGGCGCCCAGCCCGATCCCCACGCGCGCCTGCAGAAGCTGGTTCCTCACGGTTTCCTCCGCGTATTCGCGACGCCTGTAGATCCACATCACCAGGATGCCCGTGCCGATCGCGATCGGCTCGAGGCCCCACATCAGGGCGCCGATCAGGTATTCCGGCTGCGCGATCAGCCAGATCACGATCGAGCCGGCCAGCGAGATCAGCCCGGCCCAGGGGCTGATCAGCGCAAGCATGGGCGCCCAATCGACGTAGCGGTCGTCGCGCTGCGGCAGGCGCCACATGAACCAGAGCACGATGGCGACCAGCGTGTAGGACAGGATGATCTTCAGCCACAGTGGCATGGGCGGGTCCGGGGCGCGGGGCGCTTCGGCGTCAATACGGTTCCGATGGTATTCGACCCGCGGCTGACGCCCGCGGTACGCCAGATCCTGCGACCCGCGGGGCGTCAGCCCGCGGGTCTGATGCGCGGCGCCTCGATGAGTGCGGCGTCGCTCGCCCCGGGACCGAATCACACGCCGCGCGCCGTCGGGCCCCAGATCTGCTTGTGAAGCTGCGTCTGCAGGCGCACCGCAAGCCGATCCTCCAGGATCCAGCCGGCAAGCCGCTCGATCGCCAGCCCCTCGACGCCCGCGATCTCGCGCCCGGGCGCGACGCGCTCGGCGGGCCCGAACAGCACTGCGGCCACCCGGTCGCAAAGCCCGTACTCCCGGACCTGCCGGCGCGACCACTCGTAGTCCGCCCGATCGCAGATGACGAACTTGACCTCGTCACGCGGTCGCAGGTGCCCGACGTTGCTCCATTCGTTGTGGTGGGACTCTCCGCTGCCCGGGGTCTTCAGGTCGACGATGCGCGCGACCCGTTCGTCACAGGGGCCGATGTCGCAGGCGCCGCTGGTCTCGATCAGCACCTCGAAGCCTTCATCGCAGAGGCGCGTCATCAGTGGGTGGACGTTCGGCTGCAGCAGCGGCTCGCCGCCGGTGATCTCGACGAGGGGGCATCCGAACGCGGTGACGTCTGCGACGACGCGGTCGATCGTCTTCGACCCGCCCTCGTGGAACGCGTACTCGGTGTCGCAGTAGCGACAGCGCAGATGGCAGCCGGTCAGCCGGACGAACACGCACGGATCGCCCGCGCGCGTGCCTTCACCCTGAACCGAATGAAAGATCTCGTTGACGCGAAGCACGTCATTTTTTCTTTTTGCCATTCGCCACCACTTCAGACGCCGGACGCGCCATCATCCTGTCCGAAATGACAAATGACAAACAGGCGGGTTGACCCGACGCGCTTCACGCCCCGAGTTCCGCAAGCAGTGCCCGGACCGTCCGCCGAAGCACGGGATGCACGACCTCGGGATCCAGATTCGCGAGCGGTCGCAGGACGAAGTCGCGTTCGGCCATCCTGGGATGTGGAATGACGAGGCCCGGGCCGTCGATCACGAGATCGTCGTAGAGCAGCAGGTCCAGGTCGAGCGGGCGGGGGCCCCAGTGGATCCGCTGCGCCTCGGGCTCGCGGCCCGCCTTCGTTTCGATCGCAGCCAGCCCGTTCAGCAGATGCTCCGGCTCGAGGGCGGTCTCGAGCTCCGCCGCGGCATTGAGAAACGGGTCCTGCGGCACCGGGCCCACGGGGTCGGTCTCGTAGACGCGGCTCCAGCCCGTGACCCGCGTGCCGGACAGGCGATCCAGTTCGTGGCGGGCCAGGTCCAGCGCCGCTTCGCGATCACCGAGGTTCGAACCGATTCCGATGAAGGCGCGCGGCATGTGAGCCATTGTCGGCGATGCGAAACGCGTTCGCCAGATCGACCCCGGCCATCCGGCCAGGATGCCGGTATAATGCTGGATTGCTTCCTGGGCCAAAGGGAACCCCGTCCCGTGGTGCGACCGTCCGCCCTCAAACTGAAGAACGTCGTCGAGACCGGTCAGCAGCTGCTGCACGACGCATCGGCGCAGGCGATCGTCACCTGGGCCCGCGAGACGTTTTCCGACGGCCTCGTGATGTCGACGAGCTTCGGCTCGCAGTCGGCGGTCATGCTGCACCTGATCACCTCGATCGCGCCGGACCTGCCGGTGATCTGGATCGACACCGGGTTCAACTTCCCCGAGACCTACCGGTTCGCGGACGAGCTGACGAAGCGGTTCAAGCTGAACCTGAAGATCTACCAGGCCGAGGAGAGCCCCGCGCGAATGGTGGCCCTTCGCGGCAACCTGTGGGAGCAGGGCAGGGAAGGGCTCGACGAGTACGACCGGATACGCAAGGTCGAGCCGATGCGTCGCGCCTTCGAGGAGCTTGGCGTCAGGGCGTGGCTCACCGGCCCGCGCCGCGAGCAGACGCAGTTCCGGCGCACGTTGAACGTCGTCGAGCCGTTCGACGGCGTCTGCAAGGTGCACCCGGTGCTCGGCTGGACGTCGCGGCAGGTGCACGCCTTCATGAAGCAGCACGATCTGCCGTACCACCCGCTCGTGGCGGAAGGCTACCTTTCCATCGGCGACTGGCATTCGACCACGACGACCGACGGTCGCGGCGGCGACCGCGACGGCCGGTTCCACGGCCTGAAGCAGGAGTGCGGCCTCCACATCCCGCAAAGCCAGGCCGAAAACGAAAGCCGCGAATCCAGCGGCCTTTGAAATGACTTGACTACTCGCGGATCGTGACTTCGCTCTTGCCGCCCGTAAGCAGGTCGTAGAGCAGCTCGATGTCATCCGGGCGCATGCGCACGCAGCCCATGGACTGCATCCTGCCGATGCTTTCCGGCTCGATCGTGCCGTGGATGCCGTAGCCCTTGAGATCGTGCGTCTGCTCGTCGGCGCCCTTGAGCCCGATCCAGCGCTCGCCGATCGGGTTCTTCGGATTGTCGGCCGCGAAGAACTCGCCGGTCCGGGGATTGTGCCACGGGGGGTTGATCAGCTTGCGACCGGCCTCGACGCTCCAGCGCCCGATCGGCGTCGAATCGTCCTCGCCGAGGCCGACGTCGAAGCTGCGCAGGTAGATCGGCTCGCCCTCCCGGTCGCTGCCGTAGACGTCCATGCGGAATTCCGCCTTGGCCACGATGGCGTGGAACGGACCCCGGGGCACCTTGAGCGACTGGCCGACGCGGATTCGGTTCGGGTTGATCCGGTTGATCCGGGCGATGAGCGGATAGGTCGTCCCGTGTCGTCGGGCGATCGTCGACAGCAGGTCGCCGCTCTGGACCGTGTATCGCTCGACGAGCGGGTCGTTCCGGGTGATGCGCGAGGTGAAGAACAGGTCGTCGTTGACGCGCGTGAGCGTCTCGCGGATCAGTGCCGCGTCATCGGCGTCGAGGTCTTCGCCGCGGTCGACGAGCAGCCGGCTCAGCAGGTTCCGGCCCTCGATGAACTCGCCCGCGTCGATCATCCCGAGGCCGCGCCGCACGTCGGGGGCCGGGGCCGCGCGACGTTCGGACCGGCCGGACCGGTCGTCGTCCGTCGCGGACATCGGCGGTGCGATCGTCACCGCCGCGGAAGCTTCTTCGCTGACCGTGCTGCCGCCGTCCGCCTCCGTCGGCCTGTCTTCCGTCGGCTCGTCTTCCGTTGGCGCGTCATCCGTCGGCGCGTCATCCGTCGGCTCGTCATCGGCGGCTGGCGTGGGGGCGGAGGGAGGCGGAACCGGGTCAGGGGCGGGCGTGGTCACCGGCTGCGGCGGCGAAGGGGGTCTGGCCGCGGTCCGGGTGGGCGGAGGCGTCTGCTCGGTCAGCGCCGCGGACGCCGTGCTCTCGCCGTCATCGCCGGTGCCGCGAACGCCGAGGTAAATGCCACATCCGACCAGCAGCAGGATCGCCGCGGCCCATAACATCGGCACGCCGAGGCTTCGGCGGCGGTTCGATCCGCGGGCGTTCGTTTCCCTGGCCTGCGAGGGTAGGGGCATCGGCGATCGGTCCCTGTGTCGTTACGGTCGTTCTGCCCGATTCATTGTCGGCGCTTCAACGCCCGCTCTTTGGCCATGCGTCTGCGATCGTCGTCGGCGGTCGCGGCGGGGCTGCTGGACTTTTTACTCCGCGTCGTCCTCCGGTCGCCCCGGCGTCTCGCCGGACCGTCGCTCCTCGAGCCATTCGAGGTACTTGCGAATCCGAAGCTCGTCGCCGCGATCGGTCGGTTCATAGTAGCACTTGTCCACACCAAGGTACTCCTGGTCGACATAACCGCCCTCTCCCTTGTGCGCGTACTGGTAGCCGCGGCCGTGCCCGAGCCGCTTCGCACCGCCGTAGTGGCCGTCGCGGAGGTGCTTGGGCACCGGGATCGTGCGCCCTTCGCGCACGTCGGTCATCGCCGTCCAGATCGCCGTCGCGGAGGCGTTGCTCTTGGGCGTCGTCGCCATGTAGATCGCCGCCTGCGCGAGGGTCAGCTGGCACTCGGGCATCCCGATCCGCTCCGTGATCGCGCAGGCCGAGGCCGCGACCGTCAGGGCGTGCGGGTCGGCGTTGCCGATGTCCTCGCTTGCGAGGATCGCGATGCGCCGAGCGATGAAACGAGGATCCTCACCGGCGTCGAGCATCCGCGCGAGCCAGTAAACCGCCGCGTCGGGATCGCTGCCGCGCATCGACTTGATGAAAGCCGAGATGACGTCGTAGTGCTCGTCGCCCGTGCCGTCGTAGACGAGCGCCTTGCGTTGGATGGACTGCTCGGCGGCGGCGAGATCGATGTGGACCGCGGCCGCCGGTCTGTCACCGTCCGCCGCGAGCCGCCCCTCCGCGTCCGTGAACACGGTCGTGCTGCTGGAAACGGCGATCTCCAGGGCGCTCAGGGCGCGGCGGGCGTCGCCGTCGGAGACGGTGGCCCAGTGTCCGAGCGCCTCGTCGTCGACCCGGAGATCGAGCCCCCCGTAGCCGCGCTCGGGATCGTCGAGGGCCGACTGCAGGACCTCGACGACCTCCGCCTCCGACAGCGGCTCGAACTGGAAGATGGCGGAGCGGCTGACGAGCGGCGCGTTGATCGCGAAGAACGGGTTCTCCGTCGTGGCGCCGATCAGGGTGACGATGCCGCGCTCGACGTCGCCCAGGAGCACGTCCTGCTGCGCCCGGTTGAACCGGTGAATCTCGTCAAGGAAGAAGATCGTGCGCCGGGCGTCGTTCTCGAGCGCCTGGCGGGCCCGGTTCAGCACCTCGCGCACCTCGCGCACGCCCACGGCGCCCGCGTTGGCCCTTTCGAACCTTCGTTTGGTGTGGCTCGCGATCACCTCGGCCAGGGTCGTCTTGCCGCATCCGGGGGGACCGTAGAAGATGACGCTCGTGAGCCGATCCGCTTCAAGCATCCGCCACAGCAGGGTGCCGGGCGCGAGAAATTGCCGCTGGCCGATGAACTGCTCGAGGCGCTGCGGCCGCATCCGCACCGCCAGGGGTTCGGCGGCGTGCCGGTTTCTTTGCTGTTGCTGCTCCCACAGACCGGCGCCCATTCGGCCTACTATAGCTTGGGCGTCGATCGGCGACGGTGCTAGACTGTCCGCCTGCGCGGCCGCGCTGCGGCGTGACGGCACGTTTGCCTTGCATTTTTCGGCCACGGAACACGAACCCTGACTCATCCGCTGACGACCATAGCGCTCTGCGTCATGACGATCATGGCCCTGGTGGCCAGTGCGCTGGCTTGGCTGCGCATGCGCCGCGGCGCGCGGTCGCCGGGACTTCGGCGCGCACAGTTCAGCCTGACCGGGCTGTGCATTGTCTCGGCGGCGCTGCTGCTGGCTTATCGGGCCGTCTACGTGACGAAAGGCTGGCATCCGCTCGGGGCCCACGTCGACGGACTGCTGCTCATCGGGGTGCTGTTCGCCGCGTCGATGGTCTTCGTGCAGCGCACCCGCATCCGTGGCCTCGCGGCGTTCGCACTGCCGCTGTTCACGCTCATCCTTGCGTGGGGCATCTGCGCGAGCGCGTGGACCTACGAGCCGTTCTCGACGCCATCGATGTGGAATGCGGCGCACATGTTCGGTGTCTACGTCGGATCGCTGTTCTGCTTCCTCGCCGCGGCGTCGGGCGGCATGTACCTCTACGTGGAGCGGCGGCTGCGCCGTCACCGCCGGCTTGCCCCCATGGCCAGCCTGGAGGCGATCGAGAGCCTGAACATCAGGACGGCGGCGGTCGCGTTCAGCATGATCTCGATCGGCCTGGTCACCGGGCTCATTATCGTGAGCGGCAAGGAGACGCTGGTCGCCGGCTGGTGGTATTCGCCGAAGATCGTCCTCGCGGCCGCGGCGTGGCTGGCCTACGCGGTGGTCATGAACGTACGTTTCGCGACGGCGTTTCGTGGGACGCGGGCCGCCTGGCTGAGCATCGCGGGCCTGCTGCTGCTGGTGGCCACGTTCGGCGTGGTCAAGAGCCTGGAACCGGTTGGCGCCGCGCAGGCGCCGGAAAGCGCGGGGGTCGAGACGGTGTTGGTGCTGTCGGGAGCGGGCACGGGAGCGGGAGTGGGAGTGGGTTCAATGGAGCGGCGCCGAACATGAATGTCTTCATGCTGGGTGTCGACCATCAGACCGCTCCGCTGGAGTTGCGCGAGCGCCTCGCCATCGGTGAGGATCGCCTGGACGAGGCGTACGAGCGGCTCGTCGCGGCGATCGGCGCGGGGGAGACGGTGATCCTGAGCACTTGCAATCGCACGGAGGTGTATGTGGCGCAGGGCGAGGACGCGGAGCCGGCGCGCGAGCAGGTGACCGCGTTTCTCTGTGCGTTCTGCGGGATCGGGCGCGCGGCGCTCGATCCAGCCACGCGCTGCCTCGAGGGAACGACGGCGCTGTCGCACCTGTTCGAGCTGGCCTGCGGCCTGAACTCGATGGTGCTCGGCGAGTCGGAGATTCTCGGCCAGTTGCGGCGCGCCTACGAGGCCGCGCGGCAGCGCGGCGCGGTCGGGCCTGCGTTTCACCGGCTGTTCCAGCGGGTCATGGCGTCCGCGAAGAAGGCACGCACGGACACGGGAATCGGCGACGGACGCATGTCGATCGCAACGGTGGCGGTCGACTACGCGCGGCGCATCTACGAGCGATTCGACGACAAGACGGTGCTTGCGATCGGGGCCGGGCAGATCGCCAAGCCGCTGCTGCGACATCTCATGTCGCTGCGTCCGCGGCGGCTCAACGTCTGCAACCGGACGTCGAGTCGCGCCGAGACGCTGGCGGAAAGCATCGGACTGGATCCGGCGATGGGCGGCGTGGTGAGCTTCGACTGCCTCGACGACCTGCTGGTGGAAGCGGACATCGTGCTGACGAGCACCGGCTCCACCCGGCCCGTCCTCGACGTGGATCGGATGCGCGCGGTGCAGCGGCGGCGCGGCCATCGCGCCCAGTTCATCATCGACATCGCGGTGCCCCGCGACGTGGATCCGGCGGTCGCGTCGATCCGGAACGTCTACGTTTACGACCTCGACGACCTCCAGGCGATCACGGGCCAGACCGCGGACCGGCGCCGCGCCGAGGCCGAGCAGTGCCGGCGCATGCTTCGGCCGCAGGTCGAGGACGTCATGCGCGAGATTCGCCAGCCTGACGTCGGCCTGGTGATCCGGGCGCTGCGGCAGCGCCTGCACGCACTGGGCCGGGAGGAGCAGGAGCGCACGGCGGCGCGTCTTGCCGGCACGCCGGCCGATCAGTGGGGCCGGCTCCTGGAGGAGCACGATCGCCGCCTGGTGAACAAGATTCTTCATCTGCCGATGAAGGCGCTCGACGGCCGCTCCGACGGGGTCGACACGGCGCGGATCGACGATCTGGCGACAGCCGTCTGCCGACTCTTCCAACTTGATGCCGACCCGGATGATTCCGCAAACCCGTCGTCCGGAGAGGACGAGGGGCAGGACGCACCGACCGCGCCGCAGATCAAGGACGCGAAGCGCCAACCGGCTGCGCCGAAGACCGGGGGATCGCGCCAGAAGCCCGGCGTTCCGGCGACGAGCGAGTAACACCGCGATCGGTTCAGGCGCGAGCCGCCCGCTCCCTCCGTTGCATGAGCAACGCCACTGCCACTGAACCCACGGTTTCCCCGCATCGGCTCGGTCCGATCGTGCTTTGGATCGCGCTGCTGCTGGTCGGTGTCGTGGTCGCGTTGCAGGGCGGGTGGACGCCCCGGCCCCCGGCGGCGGAGGCGTCGGCGGACGTGCCGGTCATGTCGATCGTTCTGGCGCAGTCGCTGTCGGTCCTGTTTGTTTTCTTCGACGCGCTGACCGTGCTCGTTCCTGTCGTCGGCGCCGCGATGGGATTCGGCTTGCTGTGCCGAAGGGGCATCTCGAAGGAGGCGGCCGCCGGACAGGTCGTGCCCATCGCGCTCGGGCTCGCCACGCTGGCGCTGTTGACATGGGCCCTCGCCTGGGCCGGCGCGCTCGGTGGGATCGTCGCGTGGCTGCTGTGCGGCGCAGGCTGGATTCCGTTGATCGTCGCCGCGGTGGGGGCATGGCGGCGCGGAAGCCCTATCGTGATCCGCGGCGTATGGCCGATCGCGGCGACCGGTCCGGTGATCGGGCTGCTGCTGACGGCGTGCGCCTGCCCTCCGGGCCTGCTCTGGGCCGTCGAGGCCTACGGGTACGACGTGCTGAGCTATCACCTGCAGATGCCGCGCGAATGGCTCGACGCCGGCCGCATGTCGGGACAGGCCCACAACGTCTACAGCTACCTGCCGAGCCTCGGCGAAGCGCTATTCATGCTGCTCGGCGCGATGCGCGGCTCGATGCATGATGCGATCTACGCGGCGCAACTGCTCCATGCGCTGACGGGCGTGCTTGCCGCCGTCGCGGCGGGCCGTCTCGTGTCGGCGCGGTTCGGCGCGACGGCGGGCGTGGTGACGGGCGGCGTCCTGCTCGCGACGCCCTGGACCGTCATCTGCGGATCTTCGGCGTACAACGAGCTTTTTGCCCTCGCTTTCGGAGCGTCGGCGCTGTGCCTGATCGACGGTCGGCGCTGTGGACGCGGCGATGCGCTGGGTGCGGGCGGACTGCTGGGGGCCGCGACGCTGGCGAAGCTCACGGCCGGTCCGATGATCGCGGTCCCGTCGATGCTGCTGCTCGCGGTCCGATCGCGAAACGCGGCGGATCCGCGTCGGGCGACGCTCCTGGCGTGCGCGGCGGCAGCGATGTTGCTCGTGATGGCGCCGTACTTCGTGCGTAATGCCGCATGGACCGGCAACCCGGTGTTTCCGTTCGCGACCGGGGTCTTCGGACGCGCGCACTGGACCGCACAGCAGGCGGAGGTGTGGTCACGGGTGCATGCCGCGAGGGGCGCCTGGAGCGACCGGCTTGCTCGGATCGCGCCCCAGTGGCTGACCAGCGTCGGTTACGGGGCGATCCCGGGCGGACGGAGCGAGCGCCGAGGCGACGTCGTCGAGCAGTTCACGCATCGCGGCGCCGTGCCGGTGCTGTGGAGCGCGGCGCTCGTCGCGTTCGTCGTGATCCTGGCTCGCGGCGATCCGGGTGCGCGATTCGGTGGGGCGATGGTCTTTCTGCTCCTGTTCGAGATGCTGTTCTGGCTTGCGTTCACGATGCAGCCGAGCCGCTATCTCTACATGAGCGTGCTGCCGGCCAGCGTCCTGGTCGGGGCTGCCTGCGGTCGCGCGCCGGACAGGGAGCAGGGGCGGATCGGAACGGCCGCGGGCGTGCTCGTCATGCTCGCGCTGACGGCCGTCAGCTTCGGCGTGTTTCACCGCCAGGTGCGCGTCGTCGCCGGTGAGTCAGGGCCGGTGCGGCTGCTTCCGTGGCAGGTGGTCGATGCGATGGAATCCGCGGGACTGTCCGGTCATGTGCTGAACGACCTGCCGGAAGGCAGCAGGGTGTATGTCGTGGCCGATGCGACGATGCTCTATGTGCGTACGCCGACTCGATGGTGCACGGCCTGGGACATCGGACCGCTCGGGGCATGGGTGGCGGATGACGAAGGCGAGGTCACGAATCGCCTCCGGTCCGAGGGGTTCACGCACGTCTGGGTGAACTGGTCCGAGCTTGCGCGGATCAGGCGGACGATCGGCGTGGACGATGGTCTGGACGAGACGACGCTGCGGCGCGTGGCGACGAGGCAGTGGCGCGCGGTGCAGCGGCTAGGCTTCGCGACGCTTTACGTGCTGAGGTAGGCTGATCGGACGGGAAGTTGAATTAAGCTATTAGATTCTCAGATTGTCACTTCTGCGCACGGTGCGGAGAAGTTTGAGGCGCGAGAATGTATGATATCCATGGCCATCCAACGGA
>NYZC01000272.1 GCA_002686995.1 Phycisphaeraceae bacterium
GCCCTCGCAGACCGTGTTGGTCGTCTCGGAGATGGCTCGGCTGATCGAGTCGCGCCCCATGCTCGAGCAGAGGTGATAGGCGTGACTGATCAGGTAGTCGCCCAGCATCACCGCCGTCTCGTTGCCCTCGAGCTGGTTCACGGTCAGGCCGCGTCGGCGCAACCGCGCCTCGTCGAGGATGTCGTCGTGAACGAGCGTGGCCATGTGGACCATCTCGACGACCGTCGCGAGCAGTCGGTGGCCGTCGTTCACGGTGTTCGCGCCGGGCGCCGAGGCGAGCGCCGACGTCAGCACGAGACGCGGCCGCAGCATCTTGCCGCGGTACTGCTCGATGTGGTCCACCAGCCGGTTGACGCAGGGCAGGTCGCTGAGCAGTTCCGCCGCGAATCGATTCTCGACGTCCGCCAGCTCGGTCTCGATCCACTGACCGATCGAATCATGTTGGCTGACGAGTTGCATGTGCATTGAAAGGGACCGGGATCCACCGAGGCCGGATTTCTCCCTGCTCTCCCACGCCCCGCTTTCGAACGGGCAACACATTCTAGGGCGAAGCCGTGCCCGCGTGCCAATCGGCCATTTCGCCCGGCGGCGCCGTCGCGCCGAGGGTTGCCGGCGGAGGCGGTGCGACGATCCATGGCCGCCGCGCGACCGATGCGCGCGACGCAACCGCGCGCTCCGCATCGACGGAGCCGACGCATGCGAACAACCTGCGAACGGCGGCACCGTACCGCGTTTTTCCGGCGGATATTTCACGGTTGACACTTGATCGGGCAGATTTTAATGTCCTAGAGTCATACTGTAGATCCCCCGGCGCTCGAGGCGGCGGGTGATTTCATTTGACGGGGCGTGGTATTCTCACATATGCCAGAAACGTCCGAAAATAACGTCGACACGGCGCTCGGTCGACTGGTCGTTGATCAGGGTCTGGCCACGAGAGAGGACGTCGACGACTGCCTCCGCGAGCGGCGCGAGTCCGATAGCGAGAAGGCCAACCACGCTTCGCTTGCCGACCTTCTCGTTCGCAACGACATCGTCACCCGCCGCCAGATCGACCGGCTGTGGCCGAAGATCGAGGAGCAGAAGGCCCAGCAGGGCCAGATTCCCGGCTACAAGATGATCAAGCCGCTCGGCGCGGGCGCGATGGCACGGGTCTATCTCGCGCGGCAGCTCAGCCTCGACCGCCTCGTCGCGGTCAAGATCCTTCCGAAGAAGTACACGAACAACGAACGGTTCGTCGAGCGCTTTTACGCGGAAGGCAAAGCGGCGGCAAAGCTCAATCATGCAAACATCGTCGGCGCGCTCGACGTCGGACGCGTCGGCGATACGCACTATTTCGTCATGGAATATGCCAAGGGCAAGACCGTCTATGACGAAATCGCAAAGAACAAGCGATACGAGGAAGCCGAGGCGCTTCAGCTGATCACGCAGGTCGCGCGGGCCCTCGAGCACGCGCACGGCGCCGGCATCATCCACCGGGACGTGAAGCCCAAGAACATCATGATCACCGAGGACGGCGAGGCGAAGCTCGCGGACATGGGCCTCGCCCGGCCCATGGACGACGCCCCTGACGAGGAGAAGGGCAAGGCCTACGGCACGCCGTACTACATCTCGCCGGAGCAGATCCGCGGGGAGGCCGAGATCGACGGCCGCGCGGACATCTACGGGCTGGGCGCCACGCTCTTCCACATGGTGACGGGGCGCGTGCCCTTCGAAGGGCCGAACCCCTCCGCGGTCATGCACAAGCACCTGAGGGATCCCCTTCCGCGACCGGATGATCTGAACACGAAGCTCAGCAAGGGCATCTGCGAGATCATCGAGATGTGCATGGCCAAGGATCGGGAGGATCGCTACCAGTCGTCGGAGGAGCTGATCCAGGATCTCGAGCTCGTCAAGATCGGCGAGGCCCCCGTCCAGGCCCGGACGTCGGTGTTCGATGCGGCGGCGCTGAGTGCCCTGGAGAATACGGAGGATGAGCCGCTTGCGATGACCGACGGATCGGGGCCGGCGATTCCGCTCACGAACTCGCCGTTGTTCTGGATGGCGATCGCGGGCTGGCTGGTGGCGCTGGTGCTGCTCGGCGTCGTCATCGTCATCGGCGGCCCGGCGTAGGGCGGGGTTCGGGGTCGAGGGTTCGGGGTCGAGCGGCGCGGGGGTCGGAGAGTCTGAACTGAGTGGCAGTGCGCGGCGCGGTCCACCCCCCGGCTGACGACGGGGGTTCGCCAGCGTACGCGCGCCTGCGACTGGCAAACCGCGCGGCGTCAGCCCGCGGGTCGAATGGCATGGCGGTGTCATGACGCACCGGACCCGCCCCGCGCGCCCCCGACCCCAGCCCCCAGCCCCCTCACGCCCCACAGTGGAATCACCGATAACATTCGTAATCATCACTGCGAGGAACCCACGATGAGCAGCGCCCTTCAGTCCCTCATCGCCAGCGGCACGAAGCTCTGGCTCGACTCCATCGACCCCGACCTCATCGCCAGCTCCCGCGAGGCCGGCGCGACCGGCGCCACCTCCAACCCGATCATCGTGTCGGACCTGCTCGCCTCCGGCCGCTACGACGAGCGGATCGCCGGGCTGATCCGCGAGGGGCGCACCAACGACGAAATCGCCTGGGACATGACCGACCACCTCGTCCGGATGGCGCAGGACGCCTTCGACGACGTCTGGTCGCGGACCAGCGGCGACGACGGCTACGTCAGCTTCGAGCTCGATCCGCTGCTCGAGGACGCCGAGCTGGCGCCGGACCACGCCGAGCGCGTGCGACGCTACGTCGAGCTCGGCAGGAAGTGGGCGGAAGGCCACCGTAACCGGATGATCAAGGTGCCCGCGACGGCGGCCGGCCTCGACGCGCTGGAGGAGCTTGCCGCGGCCGGCGTCATCCTCAACGTCACGCTCATCTTCACGCCCCGTCAGTACGAGCTGGCGCGGGAGAACGTCTGGCGCGGCGCGCAGCGACGGCCGGGCGGACTCGACGGATTCAAGAGCGTCTACAGCATCTTCGTCTCGCGGGTGGACGTGTACACGGAGAAGCACGTGCCCGAGCTGAGCGACGCGATCCAGGGCCAGGTCGGCATCGTGAACGTGAAGCAGCTTTGGGCGTCGAACCGCGCGTTCTGGCAGGACAAGGGATTGAAGCTCGCGCAGGAGATCATCTTCGCGTCGACGGGCACCAAGAAGCCCGAGGATCCCGCAGACAAGTACGTCGCGGCGCTGGCCGGCGCCGACATCCAGACCAACCCGCCGGGCACGAACGACAAGATCGCGGCGCTGGGTCGGACGTACACGCGTCGCATCGACGAGCTCCCCGATGCCTCGGTGCTGGCGGAGATCGATCGGCTCGTCGACCTGGCGAAGCTGGAGGACGTCCTGATGAAGGAGGGCGTGGCGAAGTTCGCCGACCCGCAGAAGAAGCTGCTGGAGCTGATCGATCAGAAGCGCGCGGTGATGGCGGCGTAGGCGCAGGCGTATCTGAAGTCGCCAGACTTCAGACCTCCCCCCGAGACCACGAATCCGACCTGTGGCACCGCCGAACCGCGGCCCTGCCACCGGGTCTTGACGGTCGCCGCGCCAGCCGCGATACTCCTGCTCCCACCCCGATCCGCCAGGAACTCCTGTTCAATGAAGCTCAAATGCATCCTGTGGGCATTGTTGGCGATATCGGCGGCCCAGCTCGGCTGCCAGTCGCAGCCGTCCGCACGCACGTTTCTCATCGAGCCCGAGGACGCGCGGCGCCTCGGCTACCGGGTGGCGACGACGCTCGACCTGGCGCTGCCGGACCATCAGCGCGTCAAGTACGCCGAGGCGTTCGACGACCGGCTGGTCGTCGTGGAGGCCCCCGGCAACCAGGTCACCTCCGTGTCCCTGACCGACGGCGCGGTGCAGTGGCGCCGCACGGTCGGCGCTCGCTCTCAGCGGCTGCACGCCCCCGTCCGGTACGGCGAGAAGATCCTGATCAACGCCGAGTCCGAGCTCTTCCTGCTGTCGGCCGAAAACGGTGAGCTGCTCGAGCGCCAGACCCTGACCGAGCCGGTCGACCACACCCCGGCCGTGCACGGCTCGCTCGCCATCTTCGGCAGCGTGACCGGCATGGTGTTCGCCCACGACCTGGCCAGCGGCCACTACCGCTGGCGGCGCCGGCTGGCGGGCGAGGTCCTGACGGCGCCGGTGGTGAACAACCGCGACGTCTTCGTGACCGATGCGACCGGGCGCTGCGAGCTGCTTTCGGCCGACACCGGCGAGTTCCTGTGGTCGGCACGCACGTTCGGGCCGATCACCGCCCCGCCGTGGATGGACCAGGGCACGATCTACCTCGCGTCATCCGACCAGTCGCTGTACGCGCTGCGGCGTTCCAGCGGGCGCGATCACTGGATCTACCGGTCCGGCAAGCCGCTGGACGACGGCCCGGTCGTGCTGGGCTCGCTGGTGCTGCTGCCCGTTCCGGACAAGGGCCTCCAGGCCCTGAGCGCGCGACGCGGGCAGGAGAAGTGGACGCTCGCGGCGCCGGCCGTGCCGATCACCCAGCGCCAGAACCGGATCCTGCTGAACCGCAGCGAAGAGCTGCTGGTCGTGGACGCCGATCGCGGGCGCATGATCAAGCAGGCCACGACCCGCCCGCTTCTGCGCATCGTTTCCCTAGATCAGGACCGCCTGCTGCTGGTCTCCCCGCACGGGAAGCTCCAGAGGCTCGACCCGATTCCGTTGTCCCGATGACCGATGCCGTCGCCGTCAAACGCGCGCTGATCTCCGTCAGCGACAAGACCGACCTGGTCCCGTTCGCCCGGCGCCTGGTGCGCCACGGGGTGCAGTTGATCTCGACGGGCGGCACGGCCGCCGCGATCGAGGAAGCGGGGATCGAGGTGACCCCCGTCGACCAGGTCACCGGCTTCCCGGAGATGATGGACGGCCGGGTCAAGACGCTGCACCCGGCGATCCACGGAGGGCTGCTCGGACTTCGCGACGACGAGAAGCACGTCACGGCGATGCGCGAGCACGGCATCGAGCCGATCGACCTCGTCTGCGTCAACCTCTACCCGTTCGAGCAGACGGTCGCCCGGGAGGACGTCGCCGAGGCCGAGGCGATCGAGCAGATCGACATCGGCGGCCCGAGCATGCTCCGCAGCGCGGCGAAGAACCACCGGTTCGTCGCCGTCGTGACCGATCCGGCGCAGTACGACCGGCTCGTCAACGAGATGGACGCCCACGACGGCGCGACGACGTTCGCCCTGCGCCGCGCGCTGGCGCAGGCGGCGTTCGCGCGGACCGCCGCCTACGACACCGCCATCGCCGAGTGGATGGCGTCGGCGCTGCCCGACTTCCCGGACAACCTGCTCCTGCGCTTCGAGCGGCACCCCGTGGCGCTCCGCTACGGCGAGAACCCCCACCAGGCCGGCGCCCTGTACCTCGCGCCGCGAAGCGGCGAGCCTTCGATCGCAGCGTCCCGCCAGCTTCACGGCATGGCGCTCAGCTACTGCAACATCTTCGACGCCGACGGGGCGCTCGAGCTGGTCAAGGAGATCGACCCGGCCCGCCGCGCATCGGCGGCCGTGATCAAGCATGCCAACCCCTGCGGGTTCGCCGTCGCCGACGACCTGCCCACCGCGTTCGAGCGCGCCTACGACGGCGATCCGCTCGCCGCCTTCGGCGGTATCGTCGCGCTTAATCGAAAGGTCGATGACGCGACGGCGCAGAAGATCGCCGAGGGAAAGAAGTTCCTGCACGTGATCGTCGCGCCCGAGTTCGACGACGACGCGCTGGAGCGGCTGAAGGATCGCTGGAAGGACGTCCGCCTGCTCGCCGTCGGCCCGCTCGCGGAGCCCGGGCAACGTCGCCAGGACCTGGACATGCGCCGCGTCACCGGCGGCCTGCTGGTCCAGCGGCGCGACCTCGCGTCGTTCCCCGCGGAGCCGGACTGGCAGCACGCGGCGGGCCCGGCGCCCGACGCCGACCTCGTGCACGAGTTGTCGCTCGCAATGATCTGCGTGAAGCACCTGAAGTCGAACGCGATCTGCCTCGTCAACGACGCGATGCTCGTCGGCGCCGGAGCCGGCCAGATGGACCGGCTCGCGAGCACGCGGATCGCCATCGAGAAGGCGGGCGACCGGGCGCGCGGCGCGGTCGCCGGGTCGGACGCGTTCTTCCCATTCCGCGACGGCCCCGACCAGCTGATCGACGCGGGCGTCCGCGCCATCGTCCAGCCCGGCGGGTCGAAGAACGACGAGCAGACGATCGAAGCCTGCAACGAAGCCGGCGTCTGCATGATGTTCACGGGGCGGCGGCACTTCCGGCACTAGCGAGCGAGCGGGCGCCGTTTCCACAGAAGAATTGAGTTATTGGTCGTTAGACTCTTCCGCCGTCACTTCTTGTCGCGGTGACGAGAAGTTGAAGAACCAAGGATCCGCCACAGGCGGACCGATAGGGCATCGGGGCTCGCTTCGCTCAACCGCAGCCCGCGCGCTGGTCGTCGGCGAACCGCGCGGCGTAAGCCCGCGGGTCATATGTGAGCCCGCCCTGTAACGAACGGGTTGTTCGGCGCGTGTCAGCCGCATCGGCTGAATGCGGCCGTCATGGCATTCGACCCGCGGGCTTACGCCGCGCGGTTCGCCAGCATTCATCCGTGTCCA
>NYZC01000273.1 GCA_002686995.1 Phycisphaeraceae bacterium
ACGCCGTCGCGCTCGGGGAGAGAATCGTGTCGCCGGTGGCGGGTGCGTCGATCATCATCCAGGCGCCGTACCCCACGGCCGCGGCCACGAGCACGGCGCCCCGGGCCATCACGCGACGCCGTCGGGAGGGATGCGCGGCACCGATGACGAAGACGCAGACCACCGCAAGCCCGAGGAACGGAAGTCCGCCAGTGAGTCCGCTCTCGAAGAAGACGTCGAACACGGACGGTTCATCCAATGCCCGAGCCGGTGCCGCGAGTGGCCACGCCGGGACGCCGGACGCCCAGGTGGTCGCTCCGACGACCCCGAGCGGGATCACGGTCGCGATCGCGGTGCCGACCGGACGGGGATGGAACGGAACGAGCCACGGGATCGCGATGATCGTCAGGACCACGATCGGCAACGGTGCGGTGCACGCGGCGCCAGCGGCGCCCACGGTCGCGATGATCATCCAGCCGGGTCCGCCTCGGACCAGGAACACTGCCACGCCGAGGAGCGCCGCCATCGGCAGCATCGCGAGGAGTCCCGGGTAGAGCAGGGTGCCCGCTCCGGCGAGGGGGCACGCGGCGACGGCGACGTACGCGAACGGTCGCGCGGTCGGGCCGTGCAACCGGCACGCGATCTCGCCCACGAGAAGCGCCGCGAGGATGAGGCCGAGCACGACCGACAGTCGCAACCCGCGCGGCGTCGTCGTGACGGCCGTTCCGAACCCGCGGAGGAACCCGTGGGCCGGACCGGAGCCCGGCGTCCGCGCGTCTCCTTCGAGCGCACCGAGTGCCGCCCAGGCGTGGTTCGCCTCTCCGATGCTGAACTCCCGTCCGTCCAGCCGGAGCGCACAGACGCCGAGAAGAAGGAGGAGTGAGAGGACCGGGGCGACGACCCGGCCAGAGCCGGCCGAAGAGGGCGGAGCGGTTGATTGACGGTCGGAATCCACGTTGCTACCGTCCTAACCTGTTGCCGAATAACGTCATGCAGCCATCCGAAGCGGAACCGGACGGGTCGAGACGGGTCGCCGTCGTCTCTGTGGTCGAAGGACCGGACTTGCAGGCCGAGACAGCCTTCCTGGCCGGGGCGCTGCGACGGATAGACGTTGCACCGCACCGGGTTGCGATCGACTTTTGCACTACGGAAGACGCCTTTCAAGCAACGCTGGAGCAACTGGCGCCGACGGCGGTCCTCCTGCCCTACGCGACCGAATTCCGCTCCATTCTCGTCCACCTCGCGGCGGAGGCGCGCCAGCACGTATCCGGCCCGGTCGCGATCATCGGTGACGGGGTGGCCCGGGAGACGCTCCCGCCGCCGGCCATCGATGGCGTGAATTGGATCGCCGGCGATCCCGGCCTGGGTCTCGAGGCCGTGCTCGCCGGACGGCCCTCCTCTGCGGATGCCGACTACGCGTCGATCGCGCCGGTCATCGACCTCTTCGACAGTGTGCCGTCGCTCCGTCCGATGTCGGTCTCGCTCTTTGGCGAGCCCGGTACGGTCGCGCTGATGGGTAGCCGCCCCGCACGCGACACGATCGCTCCGACGGCGCTGCTCGCGCGCTGCGAGGCGCCTGCGGACGCGGCCTGTCGGCTGGAGTCCGACGTTGCACTGGAACCGCTCGCCTCCTGCGGCGACGGGGTCCGCGCCGTGGAGTGGTGGGACCGGGACCCGGGAATCGAACTCGGAGACGCCGTGCGCGAAGTCGCCGCCCGGGGATTGCGGCAGTCTGTCCGCGTCCGTCCCGAGCCAAGGCAACTGGACCTCCTCGGCACCCTGAAGGAGATGGGGGTTGGTCGCGTCGTGTTCGAGGTCGACCGATTGTCGGGCGCCGACTTCTTCCCGGGCACCTGCTCGACCGCCGAGGAACTCAAGCCCTGGGCCGACGAGGCGCATCGACTCGATCTGGAGGTCGGCATCCTGCTCGTCGTCGGGATCCCGTTCGAGACGCGCGACCTGGCGCGGCGGCGTACCGAGGCCGTACGGGCGCTGCGCCCGCACCGGCTGCGGGCCATTCCGTACGAGCCGACGGGGGGATCCCTCGCGTGGTCGTGGTCCGACGACCTGGGGATGCTCCCGAACCCAGATCGCGGCTGGCAGCGAGAGCTCCACCGGCCGCTGCGCCAGGACTCGTTGCCGGCGGAGGATTTCGTCGCCGACTGGGCCGAGGCGCTGGACCTGCTCGCGGAGGTCGAGGCGGCCGCATCGTCTTCGGAGCCCGCGTCGTGACCCGGTTCCGCGCACCGGACGTTCCGGTGACGCTGAGCGCCCCGCCGAACGGACGCGTGCTCGTGGTCGCACCGCATCCCGACGATGAGACCATGGGCGTCGGGGGCACGCTCGCGCTTCACCGCGCCCAGGGGGATGCGGTCACCGCGCTCTTCGTGTGCAACGGAATCCAGGGCGACCCGGACGGGTACCTCCCGCGCGAGGAGATTGTTCCGACCCGCCGCCGCGAGGCCCAGGCTGCCGCCGACGTACTCGGCATCGGTGAGCTACGGTTCCTCGACTATCCGGACAACCTCTCCGATGCCGACATCCACGTCTTCGAAGGACTGCCCGAGGATCCGGACGACGCCCGGCGCGCGCTGGCCATGGGCTTTGCGGATCAGCTGATCGCGATGATCGAGAGCGACGGATTCGACATCGTGTACTTCCCGTGGGATGGCGAGCTCAACGCCGACCACTGGCTCATCGGACAGGCGGTGACCCATCTGAGATCGAGCCGGCCGGACATCGCGGAGCGTGCGTCCTGGCTCGGTTACGACGTGTGGTCCGCCTGCATCCCTGACACGGTGATGGACACCTCCAACGTCATGGAGACGAAGCTCGCCGCGGTCCACTGCTACGAGAGCCAGGAGCTCTACGTCGACTACGCGCACGCGGTGGCGGGGCTCGACGCGTATCGCAGCCTGCTGCTCGAGCGGGGCGCGACGTACGGCGAGGCGTTTGTCGGGAGGTACCGGGAGGACGGTTCATGAAGATCCTCCAGGTCCTGCACAACCACCCGCCGGAGTTTCGCGGAGGCGTCGAGCGCTACGTCGAGAATCTCTGCGCGGGCCTGAGTACGCTGGGCCACGAAGTCGCGGTCTGTTGCGGTTCCGACGAACAGACGGAGACCGCGACACTGCGCGAAGAGGCGTGGGGTGGTGTCCCGGTGTTCCGGCTGGTGCGCGGGCTTGGCGTCCGCAATCCCGCCGATCCGGTCGAGCCGGGGCTCGTCCCTCTCTACGAGCAGGTCCTGGACCGGTGGGCGCCCGATGTCGTTCACGTCCACCACTGGTGGAACCTCGGCGACGACGTCGTACGTCGTGGCGTTGCACGTGGGGTGCCGGTGGTGGTGACGTTGCACGACTTCTTCACCACGTGCTCCCTGTTCTTTCGCATGCCGAATATCGAGTCGGCCTCGGAGTCGGTGAACCCGGGAGCGCCCTGCGAGCTCGAGCAGGGACCCGAGACGTGTGTCCCCTGCCTCAACGAGCGGATGGCGATCCTGCCGAGTGAGATGCCGCGCTTCGTCGGTCGTCGGTCGAGGTCGTTCGCGGCGGAGCTTTCCGCGGCGGCGGCGGTGCTGACGCCGTCGCGGTCGCACGCCGAGTACCTGGCGAAATGGCTGCCGATCTCCGTCCCGCTGCGGCCGGTGCCGCTGGGATCTCCCGTGCTCGACGCCGCGCCGCGGACCGGAACACCGTTTCCCGACGGGCCGCTGCGCATCCTCCACTTCGGTAATCTGAGCCGCTTGAAGGGTGTCGAGGTGCTCGTGAGCGCGGTGCGCATGGCGGACCCGGACGGGGATGGTATCCAGCTCGTCCTCGCGGGCGGTCGGTGTGCGGAGGACGTGGATCTCGAGGGGATCACGCTCGTTCCCGAGTACGACTCCGTGGCACTCGCGGCACTGGCGGCTGCCGCCGATGTCGCCGTCTTTCCCAGTCTCGCCCTGGAGACCTACGGGCTCGTGGCGGACGAGGCCATCCGACTCGGACTGCCTGTGGTGGTGTCGGACCGGGGTGCGCTGGGTGAGCGAGTCGGGGGGCGTGGCGTCATGGTCCCGGCGAACGACGTGGCGGCACTCGCCGACGTGTTGCGTGGTTTCCTCGACGATCCCGCGCGCCTCACGGCGTTGAACGACGCACCAGCGCCCGAGATCCTGGACTCGGATGGCCACGCGTCGACCGTTGCCGCGATCTACGATGAGGTTCGCGGCCAGGTGTTGCCGGCCGTCGATCTGGAATCGCCGCTACTCGAGCGTCTGGCCAGGATCTCGGAGATCCTGCCCGCATTGACCGCGAGCCCCTCGCCCTCGCCCGCCGACAATCTGGACGTGGCCGCTCCGTCGCGGGAGCCGCCCGGATCGACTCCGATGATCACCCAGTCCTACCCGATCGAAACCAAGGTCGCCGTCGATGACTCAGGGGACCTGGTGTCCGTCATCACCCGGACCCGCAACCGCCGCCACCTGCTCCAGGAGGCGGTGGCGTCCGTGGCCGCGCAGGACTATCCCCACGTGGAGCTGGTGGTCTGCAACGACGGTGGCGAGGACGTCGCCGACATCCTCGACCCCTACCGTGAACGGCTCAAGATCACCTACGTCGATCCCGGCGGCGTCGGTCGGTGCAAGGCGGGGAACGTCGCGCTCGAGCACGCCTCCGGGACTTGGATCGCGTGGCTCGATGACGACGACCTCCACTACCCGAACCACCTGTCGACCCTGGTCGCGAAGGTGAAAGCGACGGGGGCAAGACTCGCGTACACGGATGCCCACCGGATCGACGTCACCGTTCGCGCGGACGGGACCTGGGAGGAGACCGGACGGAGCGTGCCCTATTCCCAGGACTTCAGCCGCTTGATGCTGTTTCGCCAGGCCTACATCCATCTGGTCACGGTCCTGCATCACCGCGAATGCATGGAGCGGCTCGGCGGCTTCGACGAGTCGTTGGAGGTCCTCGAGGACTGGGACATGTTCTTCCGGTTCGCGCAGGACTACGAATTCGTGCACGAGCCGGCCGTCACCTCCGCGTTCCGGATCCGCGACGACGACTCCAACGCCGTCACCGCGCTGCGCAAGGAGTTCGCAGACACCCGGACGCGCCTGTTCCAGCGCTACATCCACGTAGCGTTCCCGGAACTCTTGGGCATGCTGGATGCGGGACGGGGCCAGATCGAGGTGTTGGAGCTGCGCGTACAAGAGCTCGAGGCGAAGCTCGCGCAGCATGCGGCCGGCGATGTCGGAGAGAATTCGTGACGGACGCCGAGAGCTACTACCGGACCTGGGAGCCCCTGTTGCCGGCGTCGTTCGCGGTGAGGGGGACGGCGGTCGTGGTCGCGCCCCACCCGGACGACGAGATCGTCGGATGTGGCGGCGTCGTCGTGGCGCATCGAGAGGCCGGCGAGGAGGTCCACGTCGTGGTCATGACCGACGGCGGACTCGGCAACCCGGGTGGCGAGGGAGGGCCGGGGTACACCTCGTTGCGCAGGGAGGAGACCCGGCGTGCGCTCGACCTCGTGGGAGGGGCGCACCATCACTTCCTCGACTATCCGGACGGAAAGCTGCGTGAGACGTGGAAGCCGGTGGAGGACCTGGTCCGACTCTTCGAGCGGGTCGAGCCCGCAACGGTGCTGCTGCCCTCGCCCTACGAGGTACACCCCGATCATCGGGCGACGTCGCTGATGGTGTTCCGTGCCGTGCGCGCGCTCGCCGCGCCGCCGCACCTGTTCTGCTACGAGGTCGGAGCCATGATGCCGGCCAACGTCCTCCTCGACATCACCCCGCACATGCTGAAGAAGGAGGAGGCGATCACGGCGTTTCCGAGCCAGCTCATGCACCAGGACCTCATCGGCAAGGTCCGGGCGCTCAACCACGCCCGGACCGTCAACGTCGATGACGCTGCGGTGCGCTACGCGGAGGCCTACGTCCACGTCCGACCGGAGGAGGCCGACCGATTCCTGGAACTCGTCGAGGGGTTGCTCCGCGTCACGGATGGCATGAGCCCGGCGTGAGCGCGGGATCGGGCGAGTTGGACGGCGCGACCTGAATCCGCGAGTTTTCCGGAATAAGCGCAGGACCGCGCATCTTTTTGATCCTCCCTTCCAGGCAGCCTCGCGAACCCGTGTGGTACGTTCTGGCGACCCTGGAACCGTGGCATCGTCCCACCTGATGCTGTGGTCATACCCTGCCCGTTGCCGATTCCTGAAGGACGTGACACGTCGCGGCCCTGTTGAAGCCGTGCCGAGAAATCTGCGTCCGCCTGTCGGGAACGGTGGCACTTGAAGAACCCCGATAATCTGATGGAAGCGATTGCCGATGACCGGGCGAATCCCGGTGCCGTGAGTGATTCCGGCGACGGTGCGACCCTGACGTCATCCATGGACACCGCATTGCTCGGGAAGCTCCGCAGCGAGCTTCACCGCGTGGCGCCGACGGCAGACCCCATGCCCGTCGCCGACGCGACGTCGTGGCCGCCGGCCCAGCCGCGGGACACCGCGCGGTCCCGGTACATCAACCAGTCGCCGCGAGAAGGCCGGCCGACCGTGTCGGCGGTCATGGTTTCGTTCAACAAGCGGGACTGGGTCGAGAAGAACCTCCAGGCGATCCGCAAGCAGACGATCAAGTTCGACCGCATCATCGTGGTCGACAACGATTCGAAGGACGGCTCCATCGAGATGATCCGGGACGGGTTCCCGGAGGTCGATCTCATCGTGATGCCCCACAGCGGATACGGGGCGTGCGAGACGTTCAACATCGGTTTCAAGAACGCGGATACCGAGTTCATCGCGATCCTGGACGACGACGTCCAGCTCTGCGAGGACTGGGTCGAGCTGACCGTGGCCCGCGTCGCCGCCGAGCCGCCCACCACCGCGATGATCTCGACCAAGGTCATCGAGCCTGGTGAGCCCGAGTGGTACTCCACGCATCCCGAAGTGAACCGCGAACGCTACATGGCGACGTTCCGTGGCTGCGCGACCCTCGCGCGCCGGGACGTGCTCGAGAAGTGCGGGTACTATGACGAACAGTTCTTCATCTACGGGAACGAGCGTGACCTCTCGGCGCGCGTGATGAATGCGGGTTATCGCATCCTCCAGTTCCCGGCGGCGACGTGTCGCCACGGGACTCCGTTCGGGATGAAGGCGGGGGCGCGGAGCCTGTACTACCACGTGCGCAATCTGTGGTGGTACCTCTTCAAGCATGTGGCCTTCTGGCAGATCGTCTACTTCTTCGTCATCCAGTTGCTGCTCAAGGTCAAGGTGCGTCGAGAGCACCTCAAGGCCGACGCCATCGGCACCATCGGCATCTACCAGGTCATTCGCGAGACCCCTCGAGGCTGGTGGATCGTCGCCAAGGCGACCGTGGCGGCGTTCGTGGGCCTCCCGCGATGCATGCGCCTGCGCAAGGTCTGCCGCCACCCGGACTTTTCGCTACCGACGAAGTAGTGGAATCGGGGACGTCCGCGCACCAAGGACCCGCGGCCGGTGACGGACACCGATGCACGCATCGCGACGTTTGACGACGTCACCGTGGTCATCGTTTCGTATCAGGCCGGCGACGGTCTCCTGGCGAGTGTCCGCGCCGTGCAGGACCTGGGGGAGTTTGCTGCCGTGCACGTGGTGGACTCCGGGAGCACCGACGGCAGCCCGGACCGGGTTCGGGAAGCGCATCCCGACGTTCGGGTGACCCGGCTCGACTCCAACCGCGGGCCGTGCGCGACCCGCAACCGGGGAATCTCAGAGGCCGCGACGCCGCTCGTCCTGTGCATCGATGACGACACGCGCCTGGATTCCGGTGGGTTGGCCCGCCTGCGCGACGCCATCGTCGCGGACGAGGCCCGAGCGCTCGCGGGACCGTGCGTCTGCTTCGGCGACCGTCCGGATATCGTGCAGTACGAGGGCGGCGTCTGTCACTACGCGGGGCTGCCTCACATCCGGCGGCACGAAGAGCCGGCCGTCGCGGGGCCGCCCGTCGAGGTGGACGTCGTGACGTCGGGGTGCCTGCTCGCCCGCCGCGACGCCGTGCTCGCTGCTGGGGGCTTCGACGAGTCGTACTTCTACCTGATGGAGGACGTCGATCTGTCGCTGCGATTGCGGATACGGGGTCACCGGCTGGTGGTGGTCCCCGAGGCGCGATGCTGGAACGCGGGCGCGTCCGAGGGCCTCTCGCTACGAACGACCGCGTACCCGTCCCGGCGCGTGTACCTGCACGCACGTAACCGTTGGCTGATGCTCTTCGGCGCGTGGGAGTGGTGGAGCCTCGTGGTCGCGTGGGCGCCGCTGCTGCTCTTCGAGTGCGCGTGGTTCGCGTTCGCGGCGCTGTCGGGGCATCCGTTCGCCTACGTCCGGGGCAAGCTGGCGGCGCTGGTGCGACTCCCGGCGGTCATTGCCTCGCGGGCCCGGCTGCGGGGGGTGCGGGTGGTGCGCGATCACGAGCTGCTGAAGGCGCCACCTCTGACGTTCACCCGCGCGGCGCTGGCTCAACCGGCAGCCGGCCGGATGGCCCGCCTCCTCGACCACCTCATGCGGCTCTACCACACCATGATCCGGGGAGTGTCGCCGTGAGCGTCCACATCGTGGTCGTGAACTGGAACGGGCTCGCCGACACGCGCTCCTGCCTCGACAACCTCGAGACGTGCGCCGGCGACGCGGTGGTTCACGTCGTCGACAACGGGTCTACCGACGGCTCCGCGGCTGCGATGGCCGACGAGTATCCGGACGTCCGCCTCCATGCGCTCGATGAGAACCGGGGGTTCTCCGGCGGCGTCAACGTCGGACTGCGTGCCGCGCTCGAGGACGGAGCCACGTGGATCCTCCTCATGAACAACGACGCGACGCTCGCGCCGGGCGCGCTCGCTGCGCTGCTGATGGCCGGTTCGCGTCATC
>NYZC01000274.1 GCA_002686995.1 Phycisphaeraceae bacterium
CGCCAGGTGCGGCAGGGGGGTCGGACATGGTATCCCTCAGGCGAGCGCCGCCTCGAGCACGTCGCCGCGTGCGAAGTTCGCGTCGAAGCCCATCAGGCGCCCGATCGTCGGGGCCAGGTCGATCTGCTCGACGGCGCGATCGACGATTCGGCCGCGCGTGACGTTCGGGCCGAGCAGCAGGGCGAAGATCTCACGGCTCGACCGCGAGTTGAAATGGTGCTGGCACGGCACGGCCATTGACCGGTTGTTGTCGCGGCCGCAGTCGGGCACGATGACGAAGAGCGTGTTGTCCCGGTACGCCTCGTCGCCGTCGCAGCAGGCGATAAGGCGCTGCAGGCCCTCGTCGATGATGGCGACCCCGCGCGTGTAGTGCGACAGGTTGCCCCAGTGGACGTAGTCGGGGTCGTTGTAGTTGATCATCATAAGGCGCGGCCTCAGCTGCCGGATCGCACGGACGGCCAGCTCGGTGAGCAGACGGTCGCCGCGCGGATTGACGAATCCGCAATCGCCGTAGTGGGCGCGCCATCGCTCCCAGAACCGCTCGATCCGCGGGCCCTGGCTCGGGTCGGCGCCCGCGCGATAGTCGAGCGACTCGAGCTCCTTCAGCTGCTGACGGCGCTGCGCCAGGTCGTCGCCGTGGAAACGGCCGGATTCGATCTGCCGCCGAAGCAGGTGGCACTTGAAGCGATACAGGCTCAGCACGCTGCAGCGGTAGTCGACGCCGAACAGGTGGTGGTTGCTGAACGAGTAGAACTCCTCGTCCGTGCGATCCTCGCCGTTGACGATGAGCGCCTGGTGCGCCGGGATGTCGAACTGCTTGCGCAGGTACTCGAACAGCGTCGGCACTTTCGCCTCGAAGCGCGCTCCGAGGAACTTGTCCTCGACGTCCTGGTAGTCGTCGTACCGGCCTGTCAGGATGTTGAGCGTCCCCTGTCCGTGACCGGTTTCGACCCCGTGCTCGGAGGAGATCTCCATGTTCGAGAAGAGCACGCCGCGACGGGTGAGCTCGTGGCGCAGGAAAGGGCTGAACGTGTGGTCAGGATCGATCGTCTCGCGCCGCCGAACGCCTCCGCCGAACCGCACGAGGACGAGGTTGGGGCCGCGATACTCGGTGAGCGACCCGGGTTTCGCGGCGCGGGCGACGGTCCCGGGCCCGCCGAGGCACATCGACCCGACCTGTGCGAGGGTCCCTGCAATAAACGTTCGACGGTCAATGCCGTTCATGTGCAGCGTCCTATCGAGGCAGGGGCCGCAGCGTTCAGGAACTACGTTTGTATTCAACAGTATCCATCTTCGGCTCTGTACCCGGCGTCGTGCGTTCGAACCACCCATCACAATGTGTGCATCTGTCCGCTCGGAGGTTTAGTCGGTGGCGACCGCGAAACATTGCAGATGAATATCGAAAACAGTCGGTGGGATGTTCCGCGACAATCGAGCACCCACGGTTCCGAAATAACAAATCACGACCAACAAACAAACAAACAAACAAACAAACGAAAAAACGGAATAAAGGGAATGATCAGGGGTACTCGATCAGCACCCCGTACCCACCCGCCTCCGCGTCCTCGGGGCGGTACTCCGCCTGGATCGAGACGAATCGTGCGCCGAAACCGAGATGAAACGCAAGCACGGGGTCGACCTGGCGGCCTGAATCGTCCCTGAGCGTCACGTAATCCTCGATCGGCGCGTCGGCGTGAAGGTGATAAGCGGCAGGGCGGGTGAAGCCAACAATCCGGGTGACGCCGGGAAGCGCGCGGCCGTACGCAATTTGTCGATCGACGAGCCGCCGTCCGACGCGCCGTCCGCGTGCGGCGGCCGAAACGCCGACGCCGACGATCTGGTAGATGCCGCCGTGAGGGGTATGCGTCGCCCGAAACGTGCCGCCGTCGGTCAGGGCGTCATAGGTCAGTCCCGGCTCGTCCAGGGCGGCAGGGGAGATGCGCTGGGCGAAGACGACGCCGACGATCGCGCCGTCCGCTTCGGCGACCCACTGTCCTTCCCTGAACACCTCGATCCGATCCGCGATCTGCTCCGCCGTAGCGGCGAGCGCCGGCGGCCACGCCTGCGCTTCGACGGCGGCCATGCCGGCCGCGTCATCAGGCGACGCATTGCAAATCCTGATTCCCGTCACTCTGTCGTATGATAAGGAGATGCGGTCTCTGCTCCTGAAATCGTTCGCCAGGCCCCCGGTTCGCAAGAGGGGCTTGGGAGGATGTCGTGTGGCCGGCGTGGGTTCGACGGGTTGCGAGCTTCGGCCCGCGCCGCCCCCACGCGTGCCCCTCCGTGTTCCTGGAGCCGCTCTGATCGCGACGTGGCTGCTCCTGACTTCTGGCTGCGGACCCATGACGTTCGTCGTGGGCGTGACGCCCGGGGACCAGAAGCTGTCGGTAAAGAACGTGGAGTCCCAGCGCGGAGCGCGCGGCCAACGCGTCGCGATCGTCGACGTTTCCGGGCTCATCATGAACGCCAATCGCGCCGGGCTGCTGCGCAAGGGTGAGAACCCCGTGAGCCTGCTGCACGAGAAGCTCGAGATGGCGCGCCAGGATGATCGGGTCAAGGCGGTGATCCTGCGTCTCAACACGCCGGGCGGCACGGTGACGGCAAGCGACGCGATGTATCGCGAGATCCGGAGGTTCAGGCAGCGGACCGGCAAGCCGGTCGTCGCTCTGATGATGGACGTCGCAGCAAGCGGCGGCTATTACCTCGCCTGCGCTACCGACGAGATCGTCGCGTATCCCACCACCGTCACCGGAAGCATCGGCGTCATCGTGCAGACGATGACGTTCAAGACGGCGCTGAACCGGATCGGCGTCCACACCGACGCGATCACGAGCGGGCCCAACAAGGACGCCGGATCGCTGCTGGGGCACCTGACGCCCGAGAAGCGGGCGGTGCTCCAGAGTCTCGTCGACGACTTCTATGCACGGTTCCTGGGCGTGGTCCGCGAGGCCCGTCCGAAAATCACCGATTTCGAGATGGCGACGGACGGGCGCGTGTTCAGCGGAGACCAGGCCCTGGAAACCGGCCTCGTTGACCGCGTCGGCGATCTTCATGACGCATTCGCCCGGGCGCGCGAGCTTGCAGGCATCGAAAAAGCCGACCTCGTGATCTACCACCGGCCGCTGCACTACGTGGGATCGCCTTACGCGACGGCGGCGCCGGCAGGGGGGCCGTCCACCGAGATCAATCTCGCGCAGATCAACCTGCACCACACCTTCGCGGATGCGCCGGTCGGCTTCTTCTATGTCTGGCCCGGGGTCGGCCCATGAGCGCGCAGGTCCTCGAGTTGAACTGCCCGGGCTGCAGCCAGAGACTTCAGCTCGACGTCGGCTTCCGGGGCGGTGTCTGCCGGTGCGATCACTGCGGCAAGATGATGACCGTGCCGGCCGGCGCGGGCAGGAGACGCTCGGCGGCGCGGCCGGATCGACCTGACGCGCACGGACGCCCCGCGTCACCGTTCGAGCCCCCGGCGACCGAACCCTCCGAGGCGGCGCCGCCCGTCGAGGACGAAGACGAGCAGGTCGAGCTCTCAGCACCCGAGCCGGTCGAGTTCATCGACGAGCACACGCTCCGCACGCAGTCCGGACGAACGATCCGTCTTTCGGGCGGCCGCAAGTCGATTCCCACCGCGCGCCGGCGCCGCAAGGTCATCCAGGCCACGACGGCGCTGCTCGTCGGATTGATCGTGCTGATTCTCGCAGGATCGGGCGTGCTCGCGATCGTGTTTCTCGTCGACCCCGAAGGTGCCGACCCGAAGGCGTCGGAACCGTTGCCCGTCGAGGATTCGTTCGGCCGGTTCGATCCGCACCGCAATCCGTTCACGCTCGCGCCACCGCACGTGCTTGGCCTCACCTTGTCCGAGCCGACGTCGATATGCGTGGATGCCTCCGTGACGAGTCGACCGTGGTTTTCGCTGGTCCTTGCCGCGTTGCGTCAGGGGCTCGTGCCGGCCACGGAACCCGTCTGTGTCTTCGTGGGCTCCGAGGACGGGGTTATTTCGTTCCCCGAAGAGGCGCGTCCCTGGTCACCTGATGATGCGGGCCGTTTCGAGACCTTCCGCGACGACGCCATCGCCATCGGGATCGCCGATCCGTCGCAAGCCATCAGCATGGCCGTCGACCACAAGCCCCGGCGCGTGATCGTCGTGACGTCCCAGGAGTTGAGCCCGCCCGTCGCGACATCGATCCCGCGACTGCTGAAGGAGGGCACGAAGCTTGACGTGATCTTCGTCGGCGACGAAGACGAAGCGTGGCGGGCCCTCGCCGAGAGCCGGGGTGGCCGCTGCTGGTCGCTGTCGGTGGCCCAGCTGGTGGCGTGGCGGGAGGGGAGCGACCTGTAAAGCCCAGAAGGTCGGAAAGGCTTCTCGACGAACGAGTTGAGGTTCCTGCCGGAATTGAACATAACATGCATTATCGGGTCATGAATCCGGGCGGCAGGGCGGGAATGCTGGCTTCCCAAGGGGCGTTCGGCTGATGTTCAGACGGCGAATCTGGGTCCTGGCACTGCTCCTCTCCGTGTTGGCTCACGCGGGGCTCGTGGCCTTTCTGATGCTCGGCGACGTCGGGGAAGACGTCCGGGATGCCGACGGCACGAGCCCGCGCACGGGCGGATCAGGGCAAGCCGAAGAGCGTGAGGCGTCGAACGGCGACCCGGTCGAGGTCCGCCCCCACGAGATCGTGACCCTTGTGGGCCGCGAGCAGAAGCGCGTGGACGAGCTGAGCCGCGAAGAGCAGGAAGAAGATCTCAGTTCGAAGATCGAGCGGTTGGGGGCCATCGCGACCCAGGAGGTCGACAGGGTCGCGACGATGGTCGAAGGCGTCCTGGGCGTGGCGGACCGGACGCTGGCGTCGCCGAATCCGGACGCGAAGGGCACGTTCGACAGCGATTCCGCGACGATCCACGACATTCGTCGCGTCGAGACGGACGACGGCCCGATCTACCGCTGGACTTTCGTGGATGCCGAGGGGCGTACGATCGAATCGTTGCGCCGCGAATCGGAGATGATGAGCGAGGATCTGCTGCTCTGTCGCACTTTCGATATGGCACGCTCGAACCCGGGCCTGCGGCGCGTGCTGGACGTGGTGCTGAAGGTGGCGGAAGACGACGAGTCGAAATGACTTGGGCGCCGGATTCGTCGCATGGCTACGCACCGGGCGCCGGCAGGATGCGCGCCACGCCGTTCTCCACCTTGACTCGTCCCGCCGCGATCAGCGAAACGGCCTGCGGATAGGCGATGCATTCCTCTCGAAACACGCGGGCCGCGAGGCGATCGGGGGTGTCATTCGGGCGAACCGGGCATGAACGCTGAACGATGATGGGACCCGTGTCATAGCTGGCGTCGGCGAAGTGCACGGTGCAGCCGCTCACCCGGCATCCGGCGGCGAGCACCGCTTCGTGCACGTGGTGGCCGTACATGCCCTTGCCGCCGAATCCAGGCAGCAACGCCGGGTGGATGTTGATCACCTTGTGCTTGAACGCCTTTTCGATGCGCAGAAGATTCATGAAGCCGGCAAGGCAGACGAGATCGGCCTCGGATCGCTCCACGTGCTCGAAGATCTGCCGCGAGAACGTCTCGACGTCCGCATTGAGCCTGCGGCTGACGACGGCCGTATCGATGCCAAGGTCGTCAGCGTGCTCGAGGCCCTTCGCGTCGGCGCGCGAGCTCAGAACCACCTCGATTCGTGCGTTCAGCCTCCCGTCCATGATGCGCCGGGCGAGGTTGACCATCGTCCGGCCCCCGCCGCTGATCAGGACCGCAAGCCGCAACGGCTTCGCCGGCTCGTAACGCGTCGTCGACATGACGATTACGATACAGCAATCGGGGAATGACAGAGATCGCAAATCAGAATTCAGAAATCAAGAACTCCCCCACCACCAGGCTTGCGCCGTCGCCGACGGGCGCGCTGCACCTCGGGAACGCCCGAACGTTTCTGGTCAACTGGGCGATGGCCCGCCAGCGCCGGTGGCGAATCGTCATGCGGATCGACGACCTGGACGGCCCGCGCGTGAAATCCGGCGCCGACGCGCAAGCACTCGACGATCTCGCCTGGCTCGGCCTCGACTGGGACGGGGCCCCCACCCGCCAGCGCGACGACCTGGCCCCCTACCACGCGGCGCTCGATGCCCTGGCTGCGGCGGGACGGACTTTCAGGTGCACCTGCACGCGCAGCGATCTGCGCCGGGCCCAGTCGGCCCCGCACCAGAACGACCACGAGCTTCGGTACCCCGGGACATGCCGGTCGCGCGGCATGCAGGAAGCGCCCGGCGAAGAGACGTCCGTTCGGGTGATCGTTCCCGGATCGCCCGTCGTCTTCGAGGATGAGTTTCAAGGCTCGCAGTCCGTCCCGGTGCAGGACGAGGTAGGCGACTTCGTGGTCGCGACGAAGGCTCGGCTTCCGGCGTACCAGCTTGCGGTCGTGGTGGACGACGCGCGCCAGCACGTGACGCACATCGTGCGCGGTGACGATCTGATCCGCTCCACGGGACGCCAGATCGCGTTGATGCGCATGCTCGGCGTGGCCTCCCTGCCGCAGTACTGGCATCTGCCGCTCGTCTACGGCCCGGACGGCCGGCGCCTGGCGAAGCGCCACGGCGATACCCGGGTCGCGACCTATCGCGACCTCGGCGTGCCCCCCGACGCCATCGTCGGGCTCATGGCGTCGTGGAGCGGCGTGCTGAAAGAGCGGGCCGCCCTCGGCGCGGCGACTTTTCTTGATCGATTCGATATTGGTCGACTTCCGCACGAGCCGATCACCTTCACGGCGGAAGACCACCGGTGGCTCCTGGAGCAGATCTGAAAACCAGGTATCAGGCATCCCGAACCACGATTCTCGGTCTCGCCCTCGTGGCGACGATGCTCGTCGTCGGCTGCGCGAAGCCGCCCGAAGGCCCGCCCTCGACGATCGACGTGTCGATCGGCGAACGCACCTTCACGCTTGAAGTCGCGCTCGATAAGCCGTCGCGAACGAAGGGGCTCAGCGGGCGCGATCACATCGCGGCCCCGGGCGGCATGCTCTTCGCGTTCCGGGCGCCGCAGCGCCTCTCCTTCTGGATGAAGGGCTGTCTCGTGCCCATCGACATCATCTTTCTCGATGGGCAGGGGCACGTGATCAACGTGCACCGGATGAAGCCGCCGCCGCCGGGCACCGTCGACCGGGACCTGAAGGCCTACCTCAGCGAGGTCGGGCGCGGATCGCCGGTGCCTGCGCAATTCGCGATCGAACTGGCCGGCGGCACGCTCGACACGCTCGACGTCCGTCCCGGCGAGCGCATCGAACTGCCGCTCGAACGGCTCAAGCGTTGGGTGCGATGATCCGATCATGATTTCATCCTTCTCGCATTTTTCGGACTGGACGGATGGGTGGGAAACGGCTGTTGTTGATCGGCGCGGATCCACCCCAGACCGGGGCCGGACTCGTCGACCAGGTGCTCGGGCACTGGGCCGGAAATCCGGACGTTTCGATCGAACGCCTCGAAGCGCAGCGATTATTGGAAGATCCCGCGCCGCTTGACGGTTGCGCCGTCGCCTGGGTTGTCGCGGATAGTCCGGATCCGGACTATCTCGAGCCGCTGACCCGATTGCTCCACGATCGTCACGTCGTCGCGATGCTCACCCGTCCGGGTGAGACGAGCGCTCCCGGGGCCCCCTACCGCGACGGTCTCGTGTGCGCGCCGCCGCAGTCCCACCCGGCCGGGCTCGCCGCGGTGCTCGCCGCGCTCTGGTGCCAGGCCGACATGATTCGCGCCCTGCGGACCGAGCTGTCGATGCTGCAGCTGCAGCACGGGGGCGTGGTCCACGAGTTCGACAAGCTCGACGAGGAGCTTCGCCACGCGGCGCGACTGCAGCGCGAGTTTCTGCCCGCGCGGATGCCCAGTCACCCCGGCGTCTCGTTCGACGTGCTCTACCGCCCTACCGGCTACGTCAGCGGCGACATCTACGACGTCATGCAGCTCGACGAGCGGCACATCGGTTTCTTCCTCGCCGACGCTGTCGGTCACGGCGTTCCCGCGGCCATGATGACCATCTACATCAAGAGCACGCTCAACGTGCGGCGCGGCGACGCCCTCGCCCTCGGCGACCAGCGGATCGAGCCCCCCGCCCACGTGATGGCCCGACTCAACCATGACCTGATCGAGTACCAGCAGGACCAGGTGCTGACCGCCACGGCGGTCTACGGCATCATCGATACGGAGACGTTCGAGCTGGTCGTCGCGCGCGGCGGCCACCCTTACCCGCTGGTCGTGCGTCCCGACGGTTCGATGAAGACGGTCGAGTCGGAAGGCGCCCTGCTGGGCGTGTTCCCCGACGAGCAGTTCGAGCAGACCACGCTGCATCTCGAACCGGGCGACCGCGTCGTCTTTTACAGCGACGGCTTCGAGCTCGCCTTTCCGCCGCCGGGCCGCTCGCGAAGCCGGATGCGCATCGCGAACGACGTCTATCTCGACGAGTTCAGGCATCTCGCCCGCGGCTCGGTCGAGGAGGCGCTGGCGCGCCTCGATCAGCGTCTCGACGAGCAGACCGGGTCGCTCAACCAGCAGGACGATCTGACCGTGCTGCTGGCCGGCGTCGGCGACTCGATGCCGATCGGCGACGAACGGGCCGAGCTCGTCGCGCACGACGAAGCGTTCGTGGGATGAGCGCCTGGCGTCACGGCGCCGTGCGGCGACAATGGGCCGCATGGCGATCATCGTTCCCATCCTCGCGGTCCTCATCATCCTGATCGGTGTCATCGGGCTCGTTCAGCCGAAGCTGCTCAAGAGCCTCGTCGATCGGATGTCGGGGAAGAAACAGTTCTGGATCGCGGTCGGGGTCCGATTGGTGATGGGCGTCCTGCTGCTCTGGGTGGCGCCGCAATGCCGCTGGTCGATCGTCGTCCAGGTCGTCGGCGGCATCGCGATCCTCGCGGCGATCGCCATTCTTGTCATCGGCCCGGTCAAGCTGGATCTGCTCGTCAAGTGGTGGTTGATGCGTTCGTCGCGCCTGCGGACGTCGGCGATCTTCGCGATCGCGTTCGGGGTGCTGCTGCTTTACGCGGGCAGTTAGATTCTTCCGCCGTCACTTCCTGTCGCGGTGGCGAGAAGTTGAAGAACCACGGATGAACACGGATGAACACGGATTTCTCGGACCGGACGCCGAAGGCGTCCGGGTCCGAACTCCCGTCCGTGTCCATCCGTGGTTCGACGGGTGACTGCGTGTCGCCGGTCTAATCCGTGAACCCCGCACGGCGCAGCAGATCGACCGTCACGTCGCTTCCCTCACCCTTCCCCTCCGTCATCCGCCGGATGGTCTCGACGACCGTGCGGCTGATCACGTCGGATTCCAGGTTGACCCGGTCACCCTCGCCGACGATCCCCAGCGTCGTGTTCTCCCTGGTCGCCGGGATCACCGCGACCTCGAACTGCGCGTCGCGGACGCCGGCGACCGTCATGCTCACCCCGTCGATCGTGACGGATCCCTTTTCGATGACGGCGGCCATGACCTGCGCCGGCGCGTCGATGGTGATGCGGTAGTCCGAGCCGGTCTGCACGCCGGCCACCGTGCCGGTCGCTTCGACATGACCCTGCACGAAATGCCCTCCCATTGACGTCTCGGCGGTCAGCGAGGATTCGACGTTCACCCGTATGCCCGCCGTGAGCGAGCCCAGCGTGGTGCGCGAGAGGGTCTCGGGGATGACGTCGAAGCCGACACGATCCTCGGTGACCTCGACGGCCGTCAGGCACACGCCGCTGACGCAGATCGAATCACCCTGCTCGATCCGCCCGGATCGCGCCTTCCAGCCTGCGCGCTCGATCACCAGTCGGCGCCCGGCGCCGGCCGGAGCGTCACGCACTTCGATCACGCGCGCCAGCGACTGCACGATCCCTGTAAACATCCGTCCAGTCTACCGACTTTCTCCGAAAGCCCCGGGTCACTATGATGTTCGATCTTTTGCCTGTGCACCGCCCCTGACCGAAAACCGAGGAAGTCCCATGGCCCGCGAACGCACTCATACCTGCGGTGAATTGAGACCCCGACAAGTCGGCGAAACCGTGACGCTCGCCGGCTGGGTCAATTCATATCGCGACCATGGCGGCGTCATCTTCATCGACCTGCGCGATCGCGAGGGCATCACCCAGATCGTCTTCCATCCGGAGCATGCCGAGGCCCACGCACTGGCGGACCGGCTGCGCAACGAGGACGTCGCCGAGGTATCCGGAAAGGTGCTCGAACGCGGCATTGACGACAACGGTCGCAGCCTCGTGAACCCCAGGCTCGCGACAGGCGAGATCGAGGTCGACGCCGATCACCTCGCGCTGCTGAACAAGACCGAGACGCCGCCGTTCACACCGGACGACGCGGGGAAGGTCAGCGAGGAAGTGCGGCTGAAGTACCGCTACATCGATCTCCGCCGGCCGTACATGCAGGACATCCTGCGCACGCGGCACCGCGTGACGAAGATCATGCGCGACTACTTCGACGACCAGGGCTTCTACGAGATCGAGACGCCCTTCCTGTGCAAGTCGACGCCCGAAGGCGCCCGCGACTTCCTCGTGCCGAGCCGGCTCCAGGAGGGCGCGTTCTACGCCCTGCCCCAGAGCCCTCAGCTGTTCAAGCAGATCCTGATGGTCTCCGGGATCGAGAAGTACGTTCAGATCGTCCGCTGCTTCCGCGACGAGGATCCCCGGGCGGACCGGCAGGCCGAGTTCACGCAGCTTGACGTCGAGATGAGCTTCATCGATCGCGAGCAGCTCATGGTCGTCATTGAAGGGCTCATCCGGCGCATCTGGAAAGAGGTGCTCGACATCGACGTGCCACCGCTCGAGACGATGGCCTACGAAGAGGCCATACGGCGCTACGGATCGGACCGGCCAGACCTGCGATTCGGCATGGAGCTGTGCGACATCGGCGACATCGCCGGCCAGACGGACTTCGGCGTCTTCCGCGGCGCGCTCGACAGCGGCGGCATCGTCAAGTGCATCTGCGTGCCCGGCGGCGCCGCGATGACGCGCAAGGACACCGACGGCCTCGCGGACTGGGCGAAGCAGTTTGGCGCCAAGGGGCTCGCCGTCACGAAGATCGCGGCGGGCGGCACGCTCGACACGGGGATCGCCAAGTTCCTCGGCGACGTGGCCGGCGCGCTGGTCGACCGCGTGGGCGGCAGCGAGGGCGACCTGCTCTGCTTCGCGGCGGACAGCTCCGTGGTGGTGCACCGCGTGCTGGGCGAGCTGCGACTGAAGCTGGCCCGCGAGCGCGACATGATTCCCGAGAACCAGTGGCGATGGCTCTGGGTCGTCGACTTTCCCGCCCTCGCCTGGAACGAGGACGAGAAGCGATGGGACAGCCTGCACCACCCGTTCACCGCGCCGAAGGACGAGGACCTCGACCGGCTCGAGAGCGACACGGCGAACGTGCTCTCGAAGGCCTACGACCTCGTGCTAAACGGCTCCGAGCTCGGCGGAGGCTCGATTCGTATTCATCAGCAGGACGTGCAGTCGCGCATCTTCTCGCTTCTGGGCATTTCGCCCGAGGAGGCGCGGGTGAAGTTCGGCTTCCTGCTCGACGCGCTGCAGTACGGCGCCCCGCCGCACGGCGGCATTGCGCTGGGCCTGGACCGGATCGTCATGCACCTGTGCGGCACGAGCAACATTCGCGATGTCATCGCGTTCCCCAAGACGCAGAACGGCGCCGACCTGATGACCGAGGCGCCGTCACAGGTGAGCGACGACCAGCTCAAGGAACTGCATCTGCGCCTGGCGCTGACCTGACGTGGAAGAACCACGGATGAACACGGATAGGGCATCGGGGCTCGCTTCGCTCAACCGCAGCCCGCGCACTGGTCGTCGGCGAACCGCGCGGTGTAA
>NYZC01000275.1 GCA_002686995.1 Phycisphaeraceae bacterium
AACAGCGCGAGACCGGCGCCGGCACGGGCGGCGCGCTGCGCCCAGTCTTCGAGGCGTCGAAGGTTCGTGCGCGGATCGGCCAGCGCCATGCGCGGGCAGATGCCGGCAACGGTGAGTCGGCTCATCGAGAGGTCAGCCGTCCGCGGGAAACTGGATAAAGACCTTGAGCGCCCCGTCCCGCCGGTCGCGATAGTGCTCGAACGCCGGCTGCACGTCTTCGAGGCCGAAACGATGGGTAACGAGCGGATCGATGTCGATGTCGCCGTCGCGAATCCAGCGCATCGCCAGCGGGTAGTCGGTCAGCGGGTCGGGAAAGCAGCTCGTATAGAGCGTGATGTTCTTCCGGTAGAGCTGCTCGAACTCGATATCACCGCTGTGAACCGGCGGAATGCCGAACTGGAGCACGCTGCCCTTGTGCCGGCAAAGCTCGATGGCGAGGTTCAGGGCGAACTCATGGTGCCCGACGGCCTCGACGACGAGATCGCACGCGCCGTCCATGAGGCCGGTGACGGCGTCGACCGGGTCTGCGGCGCTGTCGATGACCTCGGTGGCGCCCATCTTCAAAGCCGCCTCGCGCCGGTACGCAAGCGGGTCGACACCGATGATCCGGCTTGCGCCCATCGAGCCGAGCGTCGAGCAGAAGAGCTGACCGATCGGTCCGAGACCGACGACCGCCGCGCGCACGTTGAGCAGGTTCGGCAGCTTCCGCAGGGCGCACACGACCGTGCCCAGCGGCTGGGACAGCACCGACTGCTCGTCGGCGAGTCCGGGAAGCAGGGGAACGGCCTCCTCCTCGGGCACGACGATGCGCTGGCAGAGGCCGTCCTGCTGATCCGGCTTGTAAAGGATGCGATCACCTTCGTTGTATCGATCGCTCGTCGACGCGACGATGGTGCCGATCATCTCGTGAAGCGAATGGGCCGGTCCCGGATCGAAGCGCGGATCGTCGCCGTTGAAGAACGGGATGTCCGACCCGCAGAGGCAACCCAGCGAAGGGGCGAGCAGCACCTGGCCCGGGTCCCCGTTGAGCTCGGGGGTGGGCGCTTCGATCATCCGGATCTTTCCAGGTGCGTGAATGTCTGCAGTGAGCACGTCGATTGCTCCATGGGGGCCGCGGGGTGCCGCCGTCGGGCGCATGAGCGTCGGTTTCCCTGCTCGCCGATGCCGCCATGACGGATGAAAACAAGAGCGTACCGGCCGGCGCCCGGCATGTCACCCCGGGTTGCCACCGCCGCAGCGCCACGCTAGAATCTTGCTCGCTACGCGCGCCTCGCTACTTGTTCCCTGCTACCGGATTTCCGCCATGATGTTCGAAAGCAAGATTCGTGCACATCTCTCGCGGGGCGAGCCCGCGCTCGCCTTCTGCTGCCATCTCACGGATCCCGCCGTGCACGAACTGGTCGGCCTGATGGGCTTCGACGCGATCTGGTTCGACATGGAGCATCACGTCTACACGCTGGAGAAGGCGCAGGACCTGATTCGCGCTGCGCGGATCGGAGCCGGGGCCGACGCCCTCGTGCGTCCGGCGGCGGGTGAATACAAGCGGATGATGCGCATGCTCGAGGCCGGCGCGCAGGCGGTCCTCTATCCGCGCTGCAGCGGGGCGGCGGAAGCGCGTGAGGTGGTCAGGTCGATGAAGTTTCCCCCCCTCGGCGAGCGCGGCCTCGACGGTGGGAATCGCGACATGCCGTTCTGTCACATGGACACGAACGCGTACATCAAGGCCGCCAACGAGCAGACCGTGCTGTTCTGCCAGATCGAGACGCCGGAAGGGCTCGACGCGGCCGAGGCGATGCTCGACGTCGAAGGCGTCGACGGCCTGTTCTTCGGTCCGACGGATTACTCGATGGAGGCCGGTATTCCCGGGCAGATGGATCACCCCATGATCGACGATGCCGTCCGGAAGATCGCCGACGCGGCGCGTCGGGCCGGCAAGCACTGGGGCGCGCCGTGTAACGCGGAGCGGGCGAAGAAGCTGCTTGACCTGGGCGCGACCATGCTCTGCACCGGCGCGGACATCATCATGGTGAAGATGGGCATGCAGCGCACCCAGGAAGAGTTCGGCTCGCTCGGCTTCAAGTTCGACAACGTCCTCGAACGCCGGAAGAAACAGCTCGAAGAGCAGTACGGGTGAGTCGAAGAGCCGAAGAGCCGAAGAGCAGAGGGTGGCGCACGGAGTAAAAGTTCGTGCGCGGATCAGGGCAGGAAGCAGCGGTTGGGGTGTGACCAGGTAGCATCGCCACGTTCACGGACCACGGCCACGAAATCCCCTTGACAAACAGAGCAGGAGATGGGGCACCGCATGAGGACGTTATCGCCCCCGGGATCTGACCGACCGGATCGCTGATACGCGACGCTTACTTCGGGTTGGCCGATGCTTCGCCGATCCGCAGGATGAGATGGTTGAGAGAATCCTTCAGTCTTTCGGAGAAGCGCTTGCCGAGCGTGTCTTCGTTGGTCAGGGCGAGCTTCAATCCGGTCCAGGTGGGGATGTGGAACTTGCGGTCCAGGCGGTCGACGAAGGTGCTGTGCTCGATCGTCACGAAGTTCAGGAAACAAATCGTGTCCGGGGCACTTTCGTCAGTCGACGTCGCGACCGAGAGCCGAAGCATCGGCACGGCATCGTCATCGACCACGGCGATGCCCTCCTTCTTCAGGTCTTCCGTCCAGTTCTTGTAGATCAATTCCGCCGTGTACCCGGCGTCGGTCAACCTGTCGGGCAGTCGGGAGATGATCAGCTTCACCTCGGTGATGCCGGCCAGCGTGAGAATCTCGTCCGACAGGCTTTTCTTCGGAACCGTCAGCATCGGTGCGGACCAGGTGACGGCCCCGAGGCCGGCGACGATCGTGAGCGTCAGGGCGAGCCCGGGAATTCGACGCGTTTTGCATGGAGCCATGATTCACTCTCCGCAGGATCGAATGACAGTCGGATTATAGTGCCGGGCCACCGCTGGACGGCGCTGCGGCGGCCGGTAACCTCCCCTGTTCTGCTTGACTTCCGCCGATGGCGCTCTTACTGTTCCGCAGCGATCAGGCAATTCCGCGGACGGGGGCGATTCAGCAGGGACGGACAGGGAAGAGAGCCGCTCCGGCGGCCATGGAGCAAGAGAAATGGTGAAGAGCCTTGTCCTGATCGGCGCATGCGCGATCGTCTCGTCGTGGTGCGCCGCGAAGGCCGACGCCGTCGCGACTTACGGTGCGACCGTGAATGCCTCGCTGACGATCCGCTCGATCGTCGACGCCGGGGACCCTTCGGTTCTGATCGGCGATCCGTTCGACCTTTTCATCGGCGCCGGCGTGCTTTTCGATCCGGCGCTGGATGCTCAGACGTTTTCGGTCGGCGACGCGACGACGCAGGTTTTCGGCCCGGGCACCGTGAATGCCGCAGGCGGTGATCCGAACGACCTTGCGGCCGGCGACGGCATCGTGCTGTCGGCAGGCACGACGGGGATGGCCCGGCCCGCATCGGAGTTTTCCGAGGCGTTGTCGTTCTCGTTTCCGTCGGGCGGTTTCGTGATCGACAACTTCTCGTTCGACACGACCTATGTCATGGAGTTCGGGCTGACGTATGACTGGCGCGTCGAGGCCTTCGCGGCGGATCCGCGCCGGCAGTTCGCCGTTTCCCAGGTGCTGCTCGCGGTGGATGACGCCGATTTCTTCGACAACGAGAACGACTATTTCGATCTCGAGGACACGGGGATACCGTTCAGCGATACCGATCTCGGCGGCGGCGTCCTGACCGGGTCCGGGTCGGCGACGTTCTCCGTGACCATCGATCCCTTCGGGACGGAGTTCGTGCTGCTGTTTCCCGAAGCCGGCGGGCAGGCGGCCGCGGAGCCGGTGCCGGAGCCGGTGACGGCGATGCTGGGCGCGATCGGACTGCTCGCGGTCGGAATCAGGATGGGAGCCGGTCGGAGGCGAGCGGGGCCGTCGATTCAGGCTTGATTTCCCGAGGGGAGTGGACCAGAATGACACGCTGATCCATGCAGTCGCTACAAGGTCGCATCCTCGTCTCGTCGCCGCATCTTCTCGATCCGAATTTCTTCCAGACCGCCGTGCTGCTCGTCCATCACACCGATGACGGCGCGCTCGGGCTGATTCTCAACCGGCCGACCGAGGTGCCGGTCGGCGACGCCTGGGAGAAGATCTCCGAGACCCCATGCCACCGCAGCGGCACGCTCTTTCACGGCGGGCCCTGCGACGGTCCCATGATGGTGCTGCACCGTCACGAGTCCGTCGGCGAAATCGAGATGCTGCCCGGCATCCATTTCAGCGCCGAGCAGGAGCACGTCGCCTGGCTGATCGAGCAGGACGGAGACAGCTCCCGCTTCTTCGTGGGCAACTCCGGGTGGGCGCCGGGCCAGCTCGAGCAGGAGCTGGAGACGGGCGCCTGGATCGTAATCGACGGCACGTCGGAGCACGTCTTCTGCGACGCGGATCGCTGGATCGAAGTGCTCGAGCGAATCGCCCGGATGACCACGAAGGACGCCTCCTCGAACTGAATGTCCATGGACATGAAGCTCGCCTGCGCTGATTTCACCTTCCCGCTGCTCGGTCATGGCGAGGTGCTCGACCTCATCGGGGCCATGGCGTTCGAGGGCGTCGACATCGGCCTGTTCGAAGGACGATCGCACCTGTGGCCGTCCTGCGAGTTCACCGACCTTGCGGGATCGGCGCGACGCCTGCGGCAGCGCCTCGACGACCTCGGCCTCGAGGCCGCGGACGTCTTTCTGCAGATGAACCCCGACCTGGAGCCCTACGCGATCAATCATCCGGAGGGGGCGCGGCGGGACAAGGCGCGCGATTGGTTCACGCGGACGCTCGAGTACGCCGCGGCGCTCGGCGCGGCGCACGTCACGACGATCCCCGGCGTGCCGTTCGAGTCGGAATCCGGGGAGACGTCGTACGGCCGCTCGGTCGAGGAGCTTCGGTGGCGCGTGGACGAGGCGAAGCGACACGGCATCGTCTTCGGCACCGAGGCTCACGTCGGCTCGATCGCACCGTCACCCTCGGCGGCCCTGGGCCTGCTCGGCGACGTGCCCGGCCTGACGCTGACGCTCGATTACACCCACTTCACGCGACATGGCGTGCCGGATGACGAGATCGAGCCGCTGGTCGGGCACGCGACGCATTTCCACGTTCGAGGAGCGAAGGAGGGGCGCCTGCAGGCGTCGTTCGGCGACAACGTGATCGACTATCGGCGCGTCGTCGAGAACATGCGGGAGACCGGGTACCGAGGCTGGCTCGGCATCGAGTACGTCTGGATTGACTGGGAGCACTGCAACGAGTGCGACAACCTGTCGGAGACGATCCTCTACCGGAACTTCCTCCGGGAGATGGAGGGGAAAGCGTAGGACTGCGGCACACCGGCCGGCGCGCGGACGGCCGCAAGTCGCAAGTCGAAAGTCGCAAGTCGCAGGTCGCAAGTCGAAGGTCAGCCGAAGGGACTGGCGATGCGGCTCCCCTCCTGGTTGCCTGCGACCCGGCACTCGGCCAGACGCCGATACGATCGAACCTTCGACCTTCGACCTTAGACCTTCGACCTTCGACCTTAGACATTAGACCGTCCGCGCGCCCGACCGCCGGGTGCGCTCAGAGAATCGCCGCGAGCAGCTCTTTCGAGTGCTCGGACACCTCCTGGTGGAGGCTGCGGCCGTGGGCGTCGATCGTCACGACCGCCGGAAGGTCGCGGACCTGCAGCGCCCACACGGCTTCCGGGCTGCCGAACTGTTCGAGTGAAACGCCAAGGACCTTTTCGACGCACTGTGCGTAGACCTGCGCCGCGCCACCGATGCCGTGGAGATAGACGCAGCCGTGCTCCGCGCACGCCTGGCGCGTCTTATCGCCCATGCCGCCCTTGCCCATGACCGCCTTGATGCCGAAGCGCTCGATCAGGTCGGCCTGGTACGGCTCCTCGCGGATCGAAGTCGTCGGGCCCGCGGCGACGACCCGGTATTCGTCGCCGTCCTGGATCACGACCGGGCCGCAGTGGTAGATCACGGCGCCGTGCAGGTGCTCGAGGTCGCCGCCGTCGAACAGGTGCTTGTGCACGGCGTCGCGCGCCGTGTTGATCACGCCGCTCAGCAGGACCACGTCGCCGGCCTTGAGTCCGCGCACGTCCTGCTCGGTCAGCGGCGTCGACAGCCGGACGACGTCGCCGGCCGGCATTTCAAGCGCCGACGGCGCTTCCCGCTCGAACGGCTCGTCGGCGTTCTGGTACAGCCAGCGCTCGACGTTGCCGTCGAGGTCGAGGATGACGCCGCGCCGCCGGTATGCCCAGCACATGTAGGCGATCGTCACGAAGTATGACGCCGGCAGCCGATTGAGCGCTCCGACCTTGCAGCATCCGACCGTGTACTTGCCGCTGAATCCCATCGGGCCGATGTCCAGCGTGTTGGCCTGCTCCATGATCTGCTGCTCGAGCTCGGCGAGCGCGGGCTCGGGACTGGTGTCGTCGATCGTGCGCAGGAGCTGTCGCTTGGCGAATTCGTAGCCGCCCGCGCGGTCGCCGCCGACGCAGACGCCGAGGAACCCTGGCCCGCAACCCTTGCCCTGGGCGTTCCAGATCGCGTCGAGGATGCAGGTGCGGACGCCGTCGAGGTTGCGATCGACGCGTTGGCCCTGGATCTGCGCAGGGAGGCTGTACTGGGCGCTCGTGTTCTCGCATCCGCCGCCCTTGAGGATGAGCCGCAGGTCGATGTGCGGCTGATCGGTCTGTTCCCAGTGGAACACGGGGCTGCCGGGCCCGAGGTTGTTGCCGGTGTTGCGGCCCGACACGCTGTCGACCGAGTTCTGGCGAAGGTAACCGACCTCGGTCGCCTCGATGACCGCCTCCCGCGCCAGTTCGGCAAGCTCGAGCTGGTCGACGTCCTTCGGCGTCTCGACGTAGAACGTGATCGTGCCGGTGTCCTGACAGATCGGCAGCGATCGCGCCTTGGCGATGCCGATGTTCTGCCGGACCAGCTCCAGCGCAAACTCGGCTTTGGAGCCGGGTTGCTCGAGGGCGCGATTGAGGGAGATGACCTGGTCGACGTCGGACGGCAGGTAGGCGCTGGTGCGCCGGATGAGCTCGAGGACCTGGGATCGGAATCGGTCGCGGTTCATGGGCGTCTCCCGTTCGGGTGCGCGGCGCATCCTATCGCCTCTGCACCGTAGCGCCCATCGACGCCCCCCCAACCACCTGCCTCGCGGGTGCCTGACGGCTGACGCGGGCATGATTCAGATTGCTCC
>NYZC01000276.1 GCA_002686995.1 Phycisphaeraceae bacterium
ACCGGCTGCATCGCCCGTTGGCGGCGTCGGCCTCCATCGACGATGCACCGCGACATCGCCTGCTTCGGCCTCCTTGCCAACGGACGATTCGATCGGTCTTGGGCCCGCGGCAGAGTTCTGAGACAGAGCCTAAGAAACAGCGGCCCGCTCTCGCGGGCCGCTGGTCGAGAATCGATGCATGTGTCCTGGACGGATCAGCGACGCCGGAAGCCGACCAGCATCGTCGCGATGCCCAGGATCAGTCCGGTCGCCGGCTCCGGAACGAAGTTGTCCCAGACGGCCGCGGGATCCGCGCTCGCCGGGTTGCCGCCTCCCGCGTGGTTGCCGGCTTCCTCGTAGAGCCAGATCGTGTCGATCGGGCCGCCGTCGTAGGTGCCGGTGTTCCCCGCACCGGCCCCGAAAACGTTCTTGTTGAAGGGGAAGCTCGTTTCGTTGAAGTCCAGGGGATCGACGTTGACCACGGATCCGAGCGGCAGGCCGCCCTGCCTCATGGCCGTCGTCGCGCCGTCCTTGGGCGTGAAGTTGACGGTGAAGCTGCCCGGCGCCGTCACGCCGCTCGGCGACGTGTAGGGGCTGTGGTCCAATCTGATATCGAGCGTGAACCAGTCGGTGACGGCGGGATTCGAGTTGTCCTGGATGACGCTCGGCGGCACCGAGAAATTCCCCCAGAAGGCCTCGGAGCTGTCGCCGAACGTGTGCACCTCGAGGTTCTGCGATTGCAGTCGAAAGCCGAAGGCGGAACCGGACGCGTTGCCGAACTGCGCCCAGGTCGCGGGCCCGAAGCCGCGCCAGTCGAACGACATCACGGTGAACGGCGTCCCCGAGTGATAGACCATACCGCGGCCCTGGCTGGCGATGTCGGTGTCACCGATCACGCGGTTGCCGGTGAGGCTCGGGCCCGAACCGACCGTCGTCGTGGCGTTGGGATTCGACACGTCGTTGGGGGTGGTGTACATCGACGCCGCATCGATGATGTCGAGCGCCCGGACGATGTCGCTTCGAAAGCGGTTGGCCCGATACGGATTGCCGGCATCCGTCGAGAACGACCAGTTGGTGTCGCCGCCCCAGCCGCCGGTCGTCGGGGACTGATCCTCGAACGTCTCGACAAACGCGTGGCCGGTCGAGGCCGACATCACCAGGAAGGCGATGGCACAGCATGCCATCCCCGTCATGAACGTGTACCGATTCTGATTGATCATCTCTTGTCTCCTTTCAGACATGTTGGACCCGACGTGACTTTCACAACGGGCCGTCCGCCGTAGCACAGGTTTCCAACCTGTGCGGGCGCGAATCGTGGGATTATATCGCACTGGAACTCAGGTTCCCTGTTTTCGGCTCGACGACACGCACAGCGGACAGACGCGACGCGTTCGGCATCGTCCGCGGCATCGTCGTGGCGGGATCCACCTCCTTCCTGTAAATCGCGCCGCCACCTCAGGCGATGCGGTGTCGAGGGCTTCTTGGCGATCGCAAGTTCGCCGTCAGAGCGATCGTCAGCGCCAGCACCGCCATCGAAGTCGGCTCGGGCGCGCTGATCGCGGCGATCTCCTCGTCCGTCAGGTAGCGACCACTCCAGAACGCGACCTGCTCGATATCCAGGTCCGGGTCGAAGGTACCGCCACCCGTCCCCGTCCCCCCCCTCCAGCCGATCCGAATCGGAATGCCTCCCGTCGACGGCGTGCCGTGGTAGAAGAAGCTCCACTCGTCCATCGTGTTCGAGCCGAAGAAGAAGTCCTCCCAGAGCGTCTGGCCAAGCAGCGTCTGGGTCGCCGTGTCGTACACCGTCAGTCCGTAGAGGTCGCCGTCGAAGCCGTCGATGTCGGTGACGCCCGGTATCGGACCGGGCGCGAAACGCGCCCAGATGTCGTACCACCGGTGCCCCTCGACATCGAAGTTGACGCTCGGCCAGGGTGATCCCGCGTCGGCCGGGTCCCACTCGAAGCCCGGCGCGGGCACCGACTCCTGCCAGAGGTCCATTGGATTCGGATCAGCCCCTATCGTGTCCAAGTGTCCTACCGAAACGATGGGATCGGTCCGAATCCGGATCGCGGCCCCGTCACCGTCGTCGTCCGTTTCCTTGTCGATCAGCCAGTAGCGGAGAAGGTCCGGGAAGTCGCCGACCATCCTCAGGCGCACGAACAGCGTCCCTGGGTCGCGTTCGGCGGTGAGGACGTCGGAAGCCGAGAGCGTTCCCGGCCCGAGGGTGATCTCGCTGGAACTGATCCGCGCAAAGGTGTCGTTCGAGAAGTTTCCGGGAATGATCTCGGCATGCCCGAACGAGTCGCCGCCGATCAGCGATTCGTCGGTGCCCCCGGTGTTGACGTCGAACGGGTTCACCATCGTGTAGCGCGCCGTCGCCTGCAGCAGCGCCGCGTGCGCACCGCCCGGGCTGATCACGGTCATGAGTACCAAAGTCAGGGTAATGATGAGTAGTCTGTGCAGCATGAATATCTCTTTTTAGTGTCAGGCTTCGAGTGAAACGTCGAGCACTGCGATGTCGTGGGTTCAGCGAGCGTGGCGACGTCGGACCGTGACAGCCGCGGCCGCCATCAGGAGCACCAGGCCGGTGCCCGGCTCCGGAACGAAGTTGTCCCACACGCCGGCCGGATCGGACGCTGCCTCTTCGCCGGGCGCCGGAGGCCCCTGATCGTGCCTGCCCTGTTCCATGTACAGCCAGATCGTGTCGATCGGACCGCCGTCGTAGGTGCCGGCGTTCGCGAAGTCGTTGAGGTTGAAGGGGAAGCTCATTTCGTTGAAGTCCAGGGGGCTGACGCCGACCACTGATCCGTTCGGCAGGCCGCCCTGCCTCAGGGCCGTCGTCGCGCCGTCCTTGGGGGTCAACTTGACGGTGAAGCTGCCGGGGGCCGACACGCCGCCGGACGACGAGTAGGGGTTGTGGTCCATCTTGATGTCCAGCGTGAACCAGTCCGTCAGGCCCGGGTCCGTGTTGTCCTGGATGACGGCCGGCGGCACCGAGAAATTGCCCCAGAAGGTCTCGGAGCTGTTGCCGAAGTTGTGCACCTCGAGGTTCTGCGACTGCTGTCGAAAACCGAAGGCGGAGCCGGACTCGTTTCCGAACTGGACCCAGGTCGCGGGCCCGAAGCCGCGCCAGTCGAACGACAGCTCGGTGAACGGTGTGTCCGTGTGGTACACCATGCCGCGACCTTCCGACACGATCTCGGTGTCGCCGATCACGCGGTTGCCGGGCTCGCCCGGACCGTTACCCACCGTGGTCGGGGCGCTGGGGTTCGTGACGTCCGGCGGGGTGGTGTAGATGTTTCCCGCATCGATGATATCGAGCGCGCGAACGATATCGCTTCGAAAGCGGTTCGCCCGGAAGGGATTGCCGGGATCCGTCGAAAACGACCAGTTGGCGTTACCGGCCCAGCCGCCGATCGTCGTCGGCAGACCCTCGAACGATTCGAGCAGGGCAGCGCGGCCAGCGCTGGAGGCCAGCACCGTGACGGCGACGATGACGCAACTCGTCGCCAGCGCATGGCGATTTCGATTGAACATCTCTTGTCTCCTTTCAGTTTCGCTGGCGTCAAACATGACGCCGACACCACGTTCTTGATGAGGTCACCTGGACCTGCCGGGATCAAGCATCCTGATGACGCCTCGGGAGGGGTTCTCTACTCCGATCTGTACGTCGCTTCGACATGCGCGAGTGCGTGGCTGACGCCGGGGCGCCAATAAGCAAGTGAGCCGGCACGCGCTTCAACACGCATTCTAGATGACGCGCCGTACCTGTCAATACCTGTTGGCGGAATACCCGGGTGACCTTGCGCGCCTATTTCGCGATCGTGATGTCCAGCGACAGGGAGGTGAAGGTCAGCATCGCCTGGGAGCGGGGATTGGCAGCTTCGATTCGGAGCGTGATGCGCGGTGCGCCGACGAGACCGGGAGGTAGCACCGTGATCTCGGGCTCGGGACCTTCGCAGATCACATGCGCCGCGCCGTCGTCGGTGATGGCCAGCACGCGACGATCGACTTCGGCTCCGCCTTCGAGCTGGATCGACATCTGCTCGATCCGGTGACCGGGCGCGGCCGCGATCGGCACGTCGATCGTGCCGTGCGCCTGCGCCCCGAGCTTCAGACCCCACGCGTCCGGTTCGAAACCGTGGATCGAGCCATGGAACTTCGTTGCCCCGCCGAATGCGAGGTCGTCGTGATAGCGGTGGTCGCCGGGCGCCAGCGCCGCGAGATTCTTCGAGAGCGCGCGCCGGCCCAGGTTCCCGATGGTCCGCTTCTTCACCAGCTTCGTTTCGAAGGCCAGAGCGCCCCACTCGCTGTCGAGAATCTCTTCCACTTCGTCGTACAGGTCCAGGATGCGCTGTCGATCGCCAGCGTCCCTCGATGCGATGAACAGGCCCGCGGCCTTGCCGATCAGGGCGCTGGCGCGCCAACCCTCGATCACGATGCGGGTCCGCCAGCGGGTCGCCGGATCCATGTCGGCCAGCTTCGACTCGGCCTCGTCGATCAGCCGGTCGCATTGCGCGATTATGCCGGGCGTCAGCAGCCGCGGGATCTCGTGCGGCCTTCCGCCGACGTACGGCAGTGCGTCCATACCGGCCTGCAGCGCGCGGTAGTACTGCTCGATCTGCTCACCGGCGGGGCCGAACGCCTTGGTGCAGTAGTCGTGGAGCAGTCGATCCACGTCCAGGTAGGGATCCCACGACAGCTTCGCGAGCAGGTAGAACGTGAAGCTCTGCGTGCCCCAGTGGGAATGAACCTGGGCGCGCACGTACCGGAACTTGCCGGTGTCGGCCATGGCCGGAAAGTCGCGGGCCATCTGCGTGATCATCGGGAACGGCGTGCACCAGTTGTAGTGGCCGTAATAGGGCTTGCAGCCCACGTGATCGGTGATCTTCGCCCAGCGGTGCCACTGATCGCGATAGGTGGCGTTGGCGTCCGAGAATCCGGGCTGAGCGTGGTTGTAAGCGAACGATTCCTTGCCCACCCAGTGCGCCAGAACGACGCCCGTTCCCCGTGCGGGCATGACCTTGTCCGGCGCGGTGGAGTGGTTGGAATAGGCGTGATGGACGACGGTGATCTCGGGGTACTCGGCGCGGATCCGCGCGGCGACCTCGTTGCCGAAGTGGATGACCATCGACGTCACTGACCCGTCGTCATCGGTCAGCGCGCGGTTCGGGGCGAGCTCGCAGGACACGACGCCGTCGTTGGGTCCGTTCCAGACCACGATCCGCTCCGGCACGTATCCGCGCTCCCGGGCGGTCTCCACGTATTGCAGCGCATTGTGCGCGTACTGCGCGGCCGCCTGCGGGTGGGTGAAGTTGACGTGGATGCGCTGCTCGGGAGGCTGCTTGCCTTCCCACCGGTTGAACCACTCCGGGTGATCCTTGCCGTAGGTGCCGACCGGGAGCAGCATCCCGTAGGCCTGCGGTGAACCGACGCTGTACCACCGGTCCTGCGGGGCGAAAGGCAGGTAGTCGGTGGTCCGGGTCCGGTGTCGGAACAGGCGCCAGCCCTCGAACCCATGCTCCATCCTGCCGTACCGTCCGGGTTCCTGCTGGGCGGCGGTCGTCCAGACAGAGCAGGCACGCCAGTCCGCGTGCGGGGCGTCGAACCTCTCGATCGGCTCGATGACGATGCTCCGGCGCTTCGGCACGTATTCGCCCGACTCCGTCGGAAAGAACCACCGGACACCGAGTTGATGCTCGATCCAGTCCCAGGCCGCGTAGAGCTTGCCGGTCTCCGCGGTGCTCACGAGCGACAGCTTGTCGCCCTGCGCCACCACGGCCAGCGCCTCGTGCTTGTCCGGATAGCGCTCGCGCAGCGCCTCGATCACCGGCCGGTTGTGCGGATGATCACCGACGACGACGGCGGCGCCGGAACCGGGCGCGTTCGTGGCCACGATCGGCAGGCTGGCCCCGGTCACCTTGCGTATGTAGCTCTGCAGTTCCTCGGCCGCGAACCACTCGGCGGCCGTCGGCGGGGCCGGCGCGATGATGCGTCCCGTCGCCAAGCCGTCCCTGACCAGGGACGCGCCCCGCTTCGATGTCGGCCCGGCGGCCTGGCATGCCTGGGCAAGGGCAAGGCCGCAGATCACGACGGCAGAGATTCGCGGGCGCATCGGGTTCTCCAGGGGACAGGGTGGTGAGCGTCGCGGCGATTCGCATCGGATCCTATCAGTCACGCTCGCCGAACCGGGCCGACAGGCCCGACAGGCCCCGGCTCGGTAACGCCGGCAACGGGAAGCTACGATCACGTTCTCCGGACTTCATCATCACCGTTCGAGCCCGACCCCATGCCTACGACCTCGTCACGACGATCCGCTTCGCCGGGCTACCCGAGATGCCTTGATCTGACCGGGACCTGGAAGTTCACCTATACGCGGTCGCTGGATCCGGGCAGGCCCGACGTTCCTGATGCATCGGCGTTCTCGACCACGATGCCCGTGCCCGGGTTCTGGGACGACCACCATGAGCGACTGCAGTCCACCGACTGGTGGTCGTCGGCTGACCTGACACCGGCGCAGACCGCGCTGACGGCCCGACGGATCTACCCGGAAGAAAGCGCGTTCGAGACGCTTCGATACCTGCGTGGGATCGGCTGGTACCGACGCACGTTCAGACTGCCTGCGGCGCTGACAAGGGGCCGACCCTGCACCGCGCTACTGGAATTCAGAGAGGTCGCCTACCGGGCGCGCGTATGGGTGAACGGTGCCGAGGCGGGCAGCCATCTCGGCAGCCGGTCTGCGTTCCAGATGGATATCTCGGGACTGTGCGGAACCGGCAACGAGCTGATCGTCGCCGTCGGCAACGACAAGAAGGAGACCGGCGAGGTTCCGTACCACTGCGGTCGTTGCGGCGGGATCCTGGGACCGGTTCAGCTGCGTGTCGCGGGTCCCGGCGCGGTGCTCGACCTGTTCGTTCGGGCGGGGGACGATCTGCAGACGGTCGCCTGGACGGCGCAGCTGAAGCTTCCGTCGCAGGCGCGAGGCCTTCAGCTCTGCTGGCGAATCAGGTCGTGGAAGGGTGGGCGCGTCGTCGCGCGCGGTCAGCAGCCGGTCGAAGGCCGCGGCGAGACGACGATCGAGTGGCACGAACGCGTGCCCGGCATCAGGCCCTGGAGTCTCGCCGAGCCCAACCTTTACGTGGCCGAGGTCGAGCTCGTACATCGTGGCAGAACCTGGGACCGCTTCACTCGGCGCTTCGGATTGCGCAAGTGGAGTCGTGACGGGCACACCCTGAAGCTGAACGGCGAGCCCTTCTACTCGCGCGCCAACTGCCGTTCCACCCACTACCCGAACCATGCCGGCGTGCCGCTGGACAAGCAGTCGTATCTCGACGACGCCGCGCGGATGAAGCAGACCGGCTTCAACACGATGAAGTTCCTCAAGATGGCGCCGACGACGGCCTGCTACGAAGCGGCCGACGAGATCGGCATGATCGTGTCGCCGTCCACGGACTTCTCGCGCAAGCTGCCGAAGAGCGAATGGGATCGGGGCTGCCGGGAGCTGGGGGAGATGGTCCGGACTCTGCGCCACTATCCCAGCGTCTCCATCTACTGCCTGAGCGCAGAGCAGATCTGCACCGAGCGGTTTCTCGATCTGCTCAGCCGACTGTACGAATCCGTCAAGCAGCAGGACACGGGATCTCTCGTGCTCGCGTGCCACGGCGCGCGCGGCATCGAGTACGGCCTCGACATGCTGGATGAGAAGGTGCTTGGCGAGCCGTTCTGGCACCACTCCGATCGAATGCGAAGGCTGGCCGCCTGCAGCGACGTGATCGGCCAGTACCCGGAGGGCATGCTCAGCTACATGTGCCCGGGTCGGACCACGTGGCGCGACGTGGATGTCCGGGCCCCGGTTTACGCCCGTCCCATGCTGAGCCACGAGGTCGGGATGAAGGGCACCTACCTCGATCTGCGCAATGAGAAACGGTACCGGCACCTGTTTCCGCCGGTCTACTACCAGCGCACGCGCCGCCAGCTCGAGCAGGCCGGTCTCCTTCACAAGGCCGAGATCTACTACCGATTGAGTTGCCGCGTGCAGCAGGTGGTCCGCAAGTACGCGCTCGAGGAGATTCGCCTGTGCCGATCGCTGGCCGGGTACGAATACCTCGGCGACACCGACCATTACGGCATCGTGCAGAGCTACCCGTGCGGTTTTCGGGACGAGTTCCACGTGTTGAAGCCAGGTGAATCGCCCCGGGAAATCCGCCGTTACCAGAACGACAGCGTGCTGCTTCTCGACTTCAAGGATCGGAAGCGGCGCACGTGCTGGGGGGGCGATCCGTTCCAGGGCACCTGGACGATCGCCCATCACGGCGACCGGCCAATCGCGCGCGGGACGCTCGCGTGGCAGCTTCGCGACGGAGACAAGGTCCTGCTGTCCGGGCGCACGATCGTGGACAAGATCGAGCGCGGCAGGGTGACCCAGCTTGCACGACTCGATCTGCGCTGGCCCGAGCTGACGCGTCCGGCCCGACTGAATCTGCGCGGCACGCTGTCGGGCAACGGCCTTCGCATCGCGAACGACTGGGACTTCTGGGTGTTTCCGCGACGCGAACCGCCGAAGGTGAGCGCGCGCTGCGATCCCGGGATTCGGCAACGGCTGCAGGGCAGGTATCCGTCGCTGGCCGATCGGCAGAAGGACGCGAAGCTGTGGATCACGTCCGAGTTCGCCGCCAGGCATCTCGCGCACATCCGTCGCGGCGGCGACGTGCTGCTGCTCGGCACGGAGCCGTTTCCGACCTGGTCCCTCGTCAACCCCATCGCCACCGGGCATTCGAGCGCCCGCTTCCACCAGCTTGGAACGATCGTCCACGACCACCCGATCTTTCGCGGCTTCCCGCACGACGGGTTCGGTGACTGGCAGTTCTATCCGTTGCTTGACGGCGATTCATCCTGCATCCACCTCGCCGATGCGGACTGGCCGTTCGATCCGATCCTCGAGGTCATCAGCTCCGACAAGCACGTGCGCCGACAGGCCTCCATCTTCGAGGCGCGCGTGGATGGCGGGCGGCTCTTCGTCTTCGCGTGTGATTTCGACCTGGCGCAGCCGTCCGCCGCGTTCCTGCTCGATTCCGTCATGAGTTACGTGCAGGGCGCGCGGTTCAAGCCCAAGGTGCGATGGGAACCTGGTTCGTTGCGCAAGATCCTGTCGAAACCCGTGAAGCGGAGCGTCGCGCGGCGAAGCGTCGCATGCCCCGTCGCCAACAAGCCGCCGCCCTGCGAGGGCGCGGCGAACGATCGGACATGGCGGAGGGCGGCGCCGCTCGTATCGACGCTCGCGGCGACTGCGGGACCCGTGACCGAAGCCGACGACGACTATCACGCCGGTGCGGGTGCCGCGGCGAGGGTCGGCGCGGCCGATCCGGCGGCGAAGCTGGACTTCAGCGCCCGGTTGCGACTGCTCCACGACCGAGACTTTCTCTACGTCGCGGTGGAGGTGACGGCGGTCAAGTACTTCCCTTGGCGCGACAACTTCGGCAAGCCGTTCAGCCAGCCCGACTCGTTGTGCGTGGAATACTCCGGCATGCAGTACGGCATCGCCCCGACCACGACGAGCCTCGTGCTGATGGGGCACGGCGCCATCCGCACGGACCTTCGCGCCCGCGCTTCGATCACGAATCCGTCGAAGTCGAAGCTGCTCTACCGGGCCGCGCTGCCCAGGGCGCTGAGCGATGGTTCCGACGCCGATCAGCCGTCCGCAGCGACGTCGCCCGAGTGCCTGGACGTCGACATCACGGTGTTCCACGGAGAGGACGTCGACCGGCGCACCCACAGCCTGCCGGCGATCCCGTTTCACTTGCGCCTGGATCTCCAGGCATGAAGATCACCGACGTGACCGCGCATCCCGTGACGGCGTCGTGGAACGACGACCCGACCTTCGGTCATTACCTGATGAGCTCGGTGATGATCCGGATCAGCACGGACGGGCCGGATGAAGGCATCGGCGAGGTGACGCTGGGCTATTTCGCTCCGGAGGCGGTCGCGCCCCTCGTCGATCGCTTCAAACCGATGCTCGTCGGGCAGGACCCCATGCAGATCGGGCGCCTGACGAATTCGATGTGCGACCGAACGAGGTTCTGGTCACGCGAAGGCGCCGGGCGCAGCGTGATCAGCGGTCTCGAGCTGGCGCTGTGGGACCTGGCGGGCAAGGCGCTCGGTGTCCCGGTGTGCCAGCTTCTCGGAGGAGCCGTGCGGGACGCGGTGCCGGTGTACGCTTCCGGAGGGCCGTCGCTCTGGCCCATCGAGCGCAACGAGCAGAAGGTCGCGTCGTACGCGGAGCTCGGCTATCGCGCCGCGAAGCTTTCGCACTACTTCCACGAGCGTTTGAGCACTGCCGATCGGCCACTCACTCGACCGGAACCCGTCGATATCCCCCACGCGCACCTGCTCGACCGCGTGCGGGAGATGTTTGACATGCTGCGCCACCGGTTCGGGGGGGACTTCGACTTCGCCCTCGACGGCCACCAGAACGCCATCGCGCAACCGATCGAGGTCAGTGAAGCGATCGAGATCGCCGAGACTCTGGCGCCGTGTCGCCTGCGCTTCTACGAAGAGCCGCTGCCCTACACCGACCTGGACGGCTACGTCGAGCTGCGGAGCCGGTCGCGCATCCCGATCGCCGGCGGCGAGTGCCTGACCGGACTCCATGGGTTCCACCCGCTGATCGACCGGCACGGGGTGCACCTGGTCCAGCCGGACCTGGGCTTCGCCGGCGGCCTGATCGAGACGCAGCGGATCATTCACCACGCCGAAGGGCACCACATCGGCGCCGCGCTGCATACGGGCGCATCGTTTGGCCCCGTGCTGGCGGCCTCATGGCACCTCGCGGCGGCGACGACGTCCGTCCGTTGGCTCGAACGCGTCATCGCCGGTCACACCGTGCACGACGAGTTCATGCGTGACCGGATGGTCGTCGAAGAAGGCGCCGTGGCCACGCCCACCGCGCCCGGGCTCGGGATCCGTCTCGACGGCGAGCTGCTCGACCGGTACAGGTTCGTGCGTCGCGGCGCGCGTTCATGACCTCGGAAAGGTTCGCGGTGCAGAAGCTCACGGTGTTGCTGGCGACGCAGTTCGACGTGACCGACGCCGATCGCGAGGCGATCACGCGCGCCGTCCCGCAGGCAACCGTCCGGGTCGAGCCGATCAGGCCGGACCAGGTCGACGCGCTGGATGCGAACGGCGCGGATGTCGTCCTGCTCGACGGGGCGCTGCCGCGCGACCTGGAGCCGTGGCGACACGTGCGCTTCATTCAGGTTCTGACGGCGGGCGTGTCGCAATACGGTGTTGACCATTCGATATGGCGAACCGGAATCCCACTTGCGACGGCCAGCGGGATTCACGCGGTGCCCATGGCCGAGTACGCGATGTGCACCTTGCTGATGCTCGCGCAGCAGATGCCGCAGATGGCGGAGTTCCGGCGCGACCGGGAATGGTGGGACAGCCCGCGGCGTCAGGCGTATGGCGGCCACACGCTGCGCGGGTGGACGGCGGGCATCGTCGGGTACGGATCGATCGGCCGGGAATGCGGTCGCCTGGCGCACCAACTGGGCATGCGCGTGCTAGCGATGAAGCGTGACCCTGAACGGCGGCGCGACGAAGGATTCATCGGCTGGCCGGGCACCGGAGATGCGCAGGGCACGATCCCCGAGAAATGGTTTGCGCCCGATCAGGTGGGCGACATGCTGGCTGAAACCGACGTGCTGATGATCACCTGCCCGCGCACGGACGCCACGAGGGGCCTGATCGGCGACGATGAGCTGAGAAGGATGAGTCCCAGGTCGTACGTGCTGGTCATCTCGCGCGGGGGAATCATCGATGAAGCGGCGCTGTGCCGGGCCTTGCACGAAGGCACGATCGCGGCGGCGACGGTGGACGGTTACGCAAAGGAGCCAACGTGCCGGGATCATCCGCTCTTCGACGCACCGAACGTCATCATGACCCCTCACCTTTCCGGTTACTTCGACCAGTACTGGGCGACCGGGCTGAAGCTGCTGTGCGAGAACCTGCGACGGCTCGTAAGTGACCGTCCGCTGCTGAACGTCGCGGACGGCAAGCTGCAATATTAGGCTCTGCCTCAAAACTCTGCCTGGCGTCGACCGGCGCCCCCACCTCCGCCGGCGATCCCGTTTCAACTGAGTCTGGACCTTCAATCCGCAGAGGGCACACCGTACCGCTCGACGAATCCCCGGGGAAAGGCCGCCGTCCTGGCCAGGACGTATTCGGCGTCAGGCTTCCGTGGGTGCGCCGGATACGCCGCCTCGAACATGAACAGGCCCCGGTAATCCATTTCGCGGAACGCGGCGAACACCTCGCCCCACTCGATCGTGCCCTCGAGAGGTGCCACATGATCGTGCTCGAGTGAATCATGGAGGTGCAGATGAATCAGTCGCTTGCCGCACTGAAGCATCGTCTCGCGCGCGCGGCCGGGCTTCTTGAACGGATTGACGCCGTCGGGATCGCGCGCGTGCCCGATATCGACCACCATCCCGAACCGATCACAGTCGATCCGGTCGACGATCGCCGCGAAATCGCGCAAGTCCTGGCCGTTTTCGACCGCAAGCTTCAAATCCGAGCCGTGCAGTCGATCGAGCATTTCCGTGACGGTTGCTTCCGCCGGTCCGTTGGTGCCGAAGTGGCAGACCAGGACCGACGCCCCCAGCTCGATCGCCACCCGGGCCGCGACCAGCGATTCGGCGACGGCGTTTTTTCGCTGAGCTTCGTCGTCTGAATCGTAGAGCCCTTTGGGTCCGTGCACGGAGCTGATCGTGATGCCCTGACGCCGGCACTCGGTTCTGATCTCGTCGATCTGGGCCCGGTTGTGAAAATCGAACGACTTGGGGGAGCGGATCCCGGTGATCTCCACGCGACGGATGCCCGACTCCCGAATCGTCGCGATCTCCCGCGCGCCGATCTGTGGTCCCCCCTTGAAGACGACCGTCGAAGCACCGAGCCGCTGCTCGATTTCGTCTGCAGTCCAGCGTTGTTTCATGAGGTCTCCCAGTGCGGGTTCCGGGCGGTATTCAGATCACTGCTCTGATCGGACGGCGCGCGACGTACGGCGTCAGTGGCGGAACAACTCGGCCGCCGTGGCGGCGCGTCGGATCGCGCTGCGCTCGCCGATCCGCTCGGCGCCGGACTGCGCCGCCTTGATGTCCGCCTGCTCGGCGGTGAAGTAGTCGGTGCGCAGCTCGAACGGACCGTCGCGCCGGACCGGCTCGAACTCGTGCAGGCGCCGCAGCGCCTTGCAGGTCCTGTCGCGGATCAGTGCGCAACCGTCGCTCGGATGAAGGGAGACGGCGCCGTGCCGGTTGAGGCCCTGCTTCACCGCCGCCAGCTCGAGATCTTCGATCCACTGATTTGCCTCGCGACAGGCGGCCTCGTCACCGGCGATCATGACGATCGGGATGCCCATCGCGCCGAGCGAGACGGCCGAGAGCCCGATCTCGCCGATTCGTTCGCCGTTGAGCCAGACCGCCTCGGTGTTGGCGGAGCTGCCCGTGTGCGCCATCACGCCGTCGGCCACGCCCGCCATCGCGTGCTTGCCAAGCAGGATCGCCGCGTCACATCCCGCCGCGGCCCTGACCGCGGGCTTGATCGACCCCAGCGCGATGCGGACGCCCGCCGGCAGCCGTTCATGCATCAGGAACAGCCCGCCCGGGTGATGGCCGCGCACGAACCCCGCGTCGCGCACGATGATGTCGGTCGCGCCGGCCTCCCGCGCGCCCTCCACCGCGGCCACGGTCTCCTCCGCGGCGCGAAGGCGGTTGTACTCTGCCTGGAACGTGCCGTAGACGGTCTCGTCGCTCGGTTCGCGCGTCACGCACGTCTGACCCTCGCTGTCGACCTCGATGTAGACCTTCACCGGCGGGTCATCCTGTCTATACGTTTTCGGACCGGAAAAACGCGGTTTGCGGTGCGTTCATCGGGATCGCCTCGCAAGTTGAACATCCAGGGACGCAGACGCTGCCGTTGAATTCCCAAGCGAAATCTTCAATCGCACCGATCGTACTTGATCATCGTATCGCACGGCGATAAGTTGACCGAAATGGAACAAGCGGGCACCTCGGTCCCAATCAATCGAAACGGAAGCAGCATGACCACAGCCGGCGGCAGCAGAATATCCAGCGGGTGCATCGCAGGCGTGATCGCGGCGCTGGTCCATGGCGGATGCGGCACCGCGCGTACGGTCGACGCCGGTCCGGAAGGCCGCGACCTGTCGCTCGACCTCGGCGGCGCGGCGATGCAGTTCGTCTGGATCGACGCCTTGCAGGGTTGGGCCGGAAAGTTCGAGGTCACCAACGGCGAGTACCGGCACTTCGACCCCGGGCACGACAGCCAGGCGTTCACGCACGTGACGACGCAGGAGCGACTGACCCTGGACGACGATCGTCAGCCGGTGGTCTACGTCAGCTACGACGATGCGGTGCGCTTCGCCGACTGGCTCAATCGCGCCGGTGCCGACCAGGTGCCCGAGGGCTACCGCGTGCGTCTTCCGTCCGGCGACGAATGGTCCGCCCTGGCGCAGTGCGGAGACGAAGACCGGCTCCACCCGTGGGGTGACGACTGGCCTCCACCTCCCGACTGGAACTACCACGGTGCGGAGGGGGCCAGTGGATGGCTTAAGCTCGACGGGCACGATGACGGGTTTCCCGTCAGCTGTCCGGTGGAGCGAAGCGGGCGCAACGACTGGGGGCTGTACGGCGTGGGCGGCAACGTGTGGGAATGGACGAGCGAGCAGCGTGACGCCTCGCGCGTGGTGAGAGGCACGTCCTGGAACTACGCCAAGCCGTCCAACCTGCGCTGCGCCGCCGACCATCTCAACGTGCCGTCCGATCGGGTCAACGTCATCGGGTTTCGGCTGGTGATTCTTCAGTGACCGCACGTATCGAAGGAGTTTCCACATGACGCGCGTGGCAGATCAGATCGGCATTCCATTGGAGCCGACGGCGCAGCGGTTCGGCGATCCACGCGACCCGGGTGGAGGCGACCTGGCCCTGATCGTGGGCGACCGGAAGCAACTGTTCCTGGACGATGACTTCCTGGTCGAGTCCGCGGTGCGCGTGCGCCACGTGATGCATCAGCCGCGGAAGCATCCGGACAACCCGGTGATCCGATCCGAGATGCCCTGGGAGATGGGGCACTTTGGCATCAACGGCGGCACCGTCATGCTCGACGACGACGTCTTTCGCATGTGGTATCGCACGTCGTGGGACGCATCGTGCTCCGATGCGGCG
>NYZC01000277.1 GCA_002686995.1 Phycisphaeraceae bacterium
ACTATGAGATACTTCCCGGTTCATGAATAACACATCGAGCCCCCATCAAAATTCGGTAACTTATTGTTTTGCGCGCCCTAAGTCCCTGTGGGCGAGGGTGATAACACGTAACTCGTTGTGGGCAAAGAAGCTAGTAAAAGCGGGCTTCTTCCGCTAAGGACCCGGAGGTCGTGGGTTCACCGCGGACGAGGGTTCGCAGGTTACACCTGATGCACTCCCGTTATCATTTGGTGGCGGTCAACTGCAGAGGAGGTCGCTCCATGGCGCTACACGACGATTCCTTGGGACGGCACTTCCAACTACCAATGAAATGTACATGGTGCGATGGCCTTGGATCGGTGCGTGTAGTTGATCCACCAAATCGGCAACCGTTTTGTTCAGCTTGTCACGGCACCGGCAAGGGGCTGGCCCTCCCACCTCTGCGCCCGATTGATGTGGGGTTTTCCGCCGGCATTGGCACCGGCCGGCAACTGCCCCTACGAGAACCGCCGAGAGTCCCGCCGCCGTGCCCGGCTTGTCGGGGTACCGGTTTCGGTGTTTCACTTCCCGAGCGGCCTCGATTTGTAAGATGCAGCTTCTGCCGCGGAACGGGGAGCAAGTGAATGGCCATCCTGCGGTCAGGCCCTTGTCGTCCTGTGATTCCAGATCTCCGAGCTGCATCCACTCCTGGGACAAATCCCGGAGGTTGCCTTGCTACGAAATTGCTACCATAATGGCGCACGACATGCTCAACATGCACGGAATGCTGATTTGATCATAGAGCCCTAAGTGATTGCTGGTTCAGTATGTTATGAGTTGGCAAGCGTTTGCCGAAATCGGCCCCTGACCGCTCATAACCCGGAGGTCGTAGGTTCGAATCCTACCCCCGCTATTTTCCTAGACCCCACAGGGACAGGCTTTTACGCCTGTCCCTTTTTCATGACCCCGGAGGTCGTCAGGCCTGATTGCAGCGAAATCTGCATCGACCTGGGCCTGGCAGACTCTCAAACATGAAACTGGAACAGGCCAACCACCGCTTCTCATATAGGCGGTGTCGAACTCGTCGCGAGGCTTCACGCGACCGCCGAGGATCGCCAGGTAGCGATCGCCTTCCCGCCACACGTGTGGATCGAAAACGTTGTAGACGCCGTACGAATCAGGAAACACGGATCTACAGCCCGATCTCGTGCCGGAGGGCCTGCGTGTCCTGCACCCAGTTGCCGACGTTCCAGCGCCCGAAGGCGCCGAGGCCTCCGAGCGGGTCGGGACCGTAGTAGACCGGCACGTGCACGAGCGAGAGGCCATCGCGATCGAGGGCTTCGTCAAGCGCCGCACGGAGGCGGTCGGGGCTTTCCCCGCCGTCCAGCGCGTGCACCCCCTCGACGGACGCCGCCCAGGCGCGGTAATCCACGTCCACGCGGTCGGACGTGGCGTGGTCGGCGCCGTACTGTGCGTCCTGAAGGGCCGCGATCGCGCCCATGCGCCGGTTGTCGAGCAGAAGGATGCAACCGCGCGCACCGTGCTGGATACCGTCGATCAGGATCTGCGGGTTCATGGTGAACGAGCCGTCGCCGGTGAACGCGACGCCGTAGAACGGCTGCCGGGCGAGGGCCGTGGCCAGCAGCGCCGAGACGGCGAAGCCCATGTAGCTGGCGCCGGTTTCGGTCACCGTGCGCCCGATTCGGTCGTCCTCCACGATCTGAAAGCCGTTGGCCTGCACGTCCCCGGCGTCGAAGAATCCGACGGCGTCATGAGCGCGGACCCAGTCCGTCGTGATCTTGATCGCGGCCGGTTGCGTGAGGACCGACCGATTCCAGACCGCGTCGTGGAGGCAGGGCTTCTGGTAGCGCTGCCGTTTGAAGTCGTCCCATTCGCGTCGCCTGGCCTGGCACGCCGCGAGCCACGGCGACTCGGCCGCTTGGGCCGGTCCCAGGGCCGCGTTGAGCTTTTTCAGCGTGGCGGCCGCATCGCCCACCAGCGCGATCGTACGGCCGTAGTGCATGGCCGCATCCACATCCGCGTTGACGTTGATCACCGCTTTCACCTTCGGGTAGCCGGTGCGCGAGGAGTCGGACTGGCAGACGGCGCGGGTGCCGACGGCGATGAGCAGGTCCGCCTCCTCCATTGCGAAGTTGCCGCAGATCGACCCCTTCGAGCCGCCCACGGTCATGTTGCGCGGGTTGTCGTAGGGAATGACCCCGCTGACCAGGGGAGAGGTCACGGCCACGCCGTCGGCCCGGTCGAGCAGCTCGAGCAGCTCGTCGGTCGCCCCGCGCCCGCCGCCGCCGATCTTGACGACGACGCGCCGGGCGCGGGGGATCGCGTTCTTCGCGGCGGCGTAACCTCCCTCGTCGGCCGCGGCGCCGAGCGCGGGCGGAGCGCCGGTGGGCAACTGGGCGAGGTTGAGGTTCGGGATCGCGCTGCCCTGCGTGTTCATCGGCAGCAGCAGGTAGAACGGGCCGGCCCGGTGGGGATGGTCGACGGTGTTCAGACCACGGCGCAGGGCGGTCGGCAGTGCGCCGGGCGTGTGCAGCGTGTAGGCGCGTCCCATCGTCGAGCAGAGGCGCAGATACAGACCCTGCTCATGCTTGGGGATCTGCTGCATGTTCGGCCCCTCGTCCTCCGTCGTCTCGTCGCCGAACAGGTACCACACGCCGAACCCGTCGCTGGCCGGCGCGATCGAGCCGGCCATGGCTTGCAGGGCGCCGGGGCCGATCGACGTCACCACCACGGCCTTCTCGCCGGTCACCCAGCGCAGGGCGGTGGCCGCGTGCGACGCCGCGATCTCGTGGCGCACGCAGCACGTACGCAGCAGGCCCGCCTCCTCGTAGATGCGCAGGACCTCCCCGACCTCAGTCGAGCCGTGGCCGAGAACGACCAGGAAGGTGCGCACGTCCTGCAGCAGCAGGCCGAGGACCAGCGCCTCGGAAAGCGTCGAGTCGATGCGCGGCGGCACGGCGCCCGTCTCGATCGCCCGGGCCACGCCGCCGGCGCCGGCGATCGCGGCGGCATGTGAGCGCCGCGTCCGTTCCAGTGCCGCTCGGGGGTTTTCGGCCGCCATGGCCTGGAGTATAGAGCGTCAACTCTCGCCGGCGAGGAAATCCAGGTCCGCGCCCTCGTGCGCCTGCAGCACGTGCTCGGCGAACAGCCGGCGCCACCCACGATTCGGCTTCTCGGGCGGGCGCAACGCCGCCCGGCGTTGCGCCATCTCCGCCTTGTCCACGCGCAGGTCGAGGCGGCGCCGCGACACGTCCAGGTCGATCATGTCACCGTCCCGCACGAGGGCCAGCGGCCCGCCCACGGCCGCCTCCGGGCTGCAGTGCAGTACGACGGTCCCGTAGGCGGTGCCGCTCATGCGGGCGTCGGAGATGCGGACCATGTCGTTCACGCCGCGGCGCGACAGGACCTTGGGAATCGGGATCCCGCCGGCCTCGGGCATGCCCGCGCCCACCGGTCCGGCGTGGCGCATGACCAGGACGTGGTTGGCGGTCACCGCGAGCCCCGGATCGTCGATGCGCCGCGTCACGTCCTCGACCGACTCGAAGACCAGGGCCGGGCCCGCGTGCCGGCACAGCGCCTCCGTGGCCGCTGCGCTCTTGATGATCGCCCCGTCGGGTGCCAGCGAGCCGCGCAGGACGGTCAGGGCGCCGGTCGGTCCGAGCGGATCGGAGAGGGGGTGGACGATCCGCTGCCAGGAGCCGGGCGGATCGAAGTGGTCGAGCAGATCGCCGAGCGTGTCGCCGGCGACCGACCGCGTCGCGCGATCGAGCATCGGCTCCAGCGCCTTGAGCAGCGCCGGTGCGCCGCCTGCGTGGTGAAGATCCTCGGCGTAGTGGGCGCCGGCTGGCTTGCAGTCGACCAGGAGCGGAACGCGGTCGGCCGCGTCCTGCACGTCGTCGAGCGTGAGGGCGACGCCGCAGCGCCGCGCGATCGCGGGCAGGTGCACGATGACGTTGGTCGATCCGCCCAGAGCCATCAGCACGGTCAAGCCGTTGAGAAACGCCGCGCGGGTCATGATCTGCTTCGGACGGAACCGTTCGGGCTGGCGGGCCAGGTCGACCGCCCGTCGGCCTGACGCGGCGGCATGGCGCAGGCGCGCGCCGGACCCCGACGGCGCCACCGCGCCGCCGGAAAGCATCATGCCCATCGCCTCGGTGATGCAGGCCATCGACGTCGCCGTCCCCATGACCATGCAGGTGCCTCCGCTGCTGCACAGGTGCTGCTCGATCTGCTCGATCTCGGTTTCGTCGAGGCGCCCGGCCCGGTGCTGGTGCCACAGACGCCGGCAGTCGGTGCACGCGCCGAGGCGCTCGCCGCGGAAGCTGCCGGCACGCATCGGCCCGGTGACGACGCAGAGGGCCGGCACGTTCGCCGACGCGGCGCCCATGAGCTGGGCGGGCAGCGTCTTGTCGCACCCCCCGACGAGGACGACCGCATCCATCGGCTGGGCGCGGATCAGCTCCTCGGTCTCCATGGCCAGGAGGTTGCGAAACAGCATCGTCGTGGGGCTGAAGTTGATCTCGTGCAGGGAGCAGGTGGGAAAGACCATCGGCAGGCCGCCCGCCTCGAGGACGCCGCGCCGGACGGCGTCCACGATCTGGGGCACGTCGCGATGGCAGGTGTTGTAGTCCGATCGCGTGTCGGCAATGCCGACGATGGGGCGGCTCAGGTCGTCGCGGTCGTAGCCGGCCGAGGCGAGGAAGGTCCGACGCATGTAGCCGCTGAAGGCGACGTCACCGTAGGCGGTGAGGTTGCGCAGCACGCCCTGGGGGGATTCGGACATATCGCGAGCTTACCACGGTAGCCGAAGTCGCCAGACTTCGGACGTTCGCCGGGCCATCGTCTGAACGCTGGCGAGTTCCGCGGCGGGGCAGGAGCTCTCAGCTGGCTCGATACGGCCACGCCAGAGTCGAGTCCTGCGGCGAGATGTGCGCCCGCCGACAGCTCGTTTCGGGTTTGAAGCGATGATCCCCGAACTGATACTGCTCATTGCCGTAGCCGGGGTTGTCGACGGTCGGCTCGTCGTTCGGGACGTTGTGCCACAGGCACTTCTCGCGGTAGGTGTTGGCGACGACGAACCACTGCGTGCTATGGCCCAGTGCGCGCCGCCGTGGTGCCAGAAGCCGATCGACCCGCCTCCGTCCTTGAAGCGCGCGATCTGTCTCTCCGCGGCCGAAGGAAACATCTGCCAGTCGCCCAGGTCCGGGTAGAGCTCCCGGGACTCGAGCATCAGGATGAGCTTTGACGGTCGCAGGATCCGGTTGGTGGAGATGAGATTGTCCGTCTCCGAAAGCGCGTCGACCCAGTTCCAGAAGGTCATGGTGACCAGGATTCTTGTGTTCGGGAAATGCGACTTCATCGCTTCCATCACCTGCCGCCCCTCAACTCGCCGAGGTCGGGATTCCGGCCTCCGGAGTCGAGATGGGAGGGGTGATCGTGCTCGTTGTCCAGCAGGATTCCCTGAGCTACGAGAACTGCTTCATCGCCGGCGAGGGAGACAATCGCGTCCTGATGAGCAAGGATCCGGACCGCATCCGGGCCATGGTGGAGTCGATGGTCGAGACGGGAAGAATGTCCGGTGGCTACATGATGTCGATCGGGAACCACATCCCCTTCAACGTGCCGCCGGAAGCGATGAAGCGATACCTGGATCCGTCGGCGGAGCTGGCGCACCGGTGACCGGTGGGGGCGCGGTCAGGCCCGGACCACCTCCATCGCGATCGCTTCCCAGGCCTCCAGGCGCGGCGGGTCGTTCAACACCGTGCTGACGTCCTTGAGAATCAGCTCGCACGGGGTCTGGTGGCGACGACAGACCGCGACCGTCTCCTCGAGGTCCCGGCGAACGAGGTCCGCGTCGAACCGGTCCATCGCCACGAAGGCCGGATTGGGCTTCGCCGAGAACACGTAGTCGCCGTGGATCCGCTCGGCCGCCTTCTCCTTGTCCGCCCACGGACTGACGGAGATCTTGCGCACGTTCCCGATCCTGCGCACGATATCGATCTTGTCGTGCAGCGGCTCGCAGCAGCCGTAGTAGACTAGACCGTACCGCTCGAGCAACGGCGCCAGCGGGATGATGTCGAACTGCTCCTGCATCGCCGGGGACACGTCGGAGAACATCTGCGCCATCGAGAAGGTCCAGGTATCCCGGGCCATGGCCTTCCCGCCACCGTGGTCCGCCGACGGCAGCTCGTCACAGAACGCGCCCGTGCAGTGGATCAGGGGCGGGGCCGCCTCCAGCGCGCCCGCCGCCTCGAGCTGATCCAGCACGCCGTGCTCCATCTCGACGAACCTGGCGATCAGCTCGGCCACGAAGTCGGGCCGGTCGACAAGGTCGTACAGCAGGCGCGCGGGCGAGATGAGCGATGTGATCCGGTCCCAGAGCCCCGAGTGCCGCACTTGCCCGGTCAGCACCACCGGGACGATGCCGTCGAAGATCTTGCTGAGCATCTCCTGCCGCCGACGGTCCCGCTCCGGGTCCGTCGCGATGACAGGCGTCTTCAGCGCCCGCACTTCGTCGATGCTCTTCAACTGCTCGCCGTAACGCTTCGATATGCCGAGGCTCTCGATCCGCAACTCGGGTCCGAGCTCCGCGTTCTCGAGATGCCTCGGAACCGGAATGTGCGGCAGGACGACCATGTCGGCCCGGAAATGCTCCCACGCGTAGAGGGTCTGACGCAAGTACACCTCGGTCTGCCGAAAGAGGCCGTCCGGGCAGACGCAATCGTCCTCGCCCCACGGCAGCTCATGCCAGGGAAGCTGGTCGAGCATCACCATCGGACGGGTGTGCTGGAGGCCGTTGAGCCGCCTCCAGGCGTCGATGGTCTGCTGCTGACAGTCCAACGCCGCGATCTGGGCATAGCGCCGCCCGAGCCCACGGAGCGTGTCGACCTGCTCCTTCGTCATCGTGGTCATCTTGTCCATTTCATGACACCTTCACTTGCGTCCATCC
>NYZC01000278.1 GCA_002686995.1 Phycisphaeraceae bacterium
GTGCTTGCGAACTTCACCAACACGCTCGTGAGCACCTGCAACCTTCAGCCGGCCCGGGGCCGCGGCCCCGACGACGTCCTGTCCGAGGTGGCCCCTGCGGGCTGGCACGGCTGGCGCCAGGATGACGCCGCGCGGCAGGCGTCCACCGAAACGGCTCAGTGGCTGCACGCCGCGATCGGCGACCGCGCGCGGTGGCTTGACTCCGGGGATCCGTGACGGGCGGAATTGACGGTCGCGCCGGTATCGTCGAAGATCTGAACGTGCCGGTGCGAGGCCTGACCGGTCGATGGCCATAGGGCGGCGCAGGCATTTTTCCGCTTTCGGGGTGGACGGACGTTCGTCGTGTCCATCGACCCGAAAACCAGGGCCGGCGATGGCCGGCGGCGTTCGAGGCGCCGGCAGAAACCGGTTTGCCGTCCGGTCCATTTCGACCGCCTGGAACCGCGCCTTCTCCTTTCCGGTTTCGACTCTTCCTCGCCTCTTGCAGAATTTCACGCAAGCAGTGTGACGCACGTCGGCGCTTCGCCCGGCGCCTTGCCGGCGTCGCAAGCGACGGAGGGGCCGGGCAGGGGAAGCATTGTCTTCATCGACAGCGGCCAGAGTCTTGGAACCGCGGGCAGTGCCGACGTCGGTCTCGGTGACGTCGATGGCGACGGTGATCTCGACGCTTTTGTGGTCAATGGGCTGTTCGTGCTCGAGTCTAATCTTGTCTGGCTGAACGACGGCCGCGGGGGGTTCACCGTGAGCGATGCGCGCGTCGGCGGAGGCCGCGGCCAGTCCGTCGACCTGGGCGACGTCGACCACGACGGTGACCTGGACGCCTTCGTCGTGGGCATCCGCCAGAGCCATATTGTCCTGCTGGGTGACGGTAGCGGCAATTTCGAGCGTCGAACCCTGGACTTCACCCTTGTGGGAAGTCGCAGCGTGCGCCTCGGCGACGTCGACAGCGACGGCGATCTGGACGCCTTTGTCGGCAACGGCGACTTTCCGCGACAAGGCGACAGGGCGTGGCTGGGCAACGGCGCCGGCCGCTTCAGCCGCGGGCCATCCATCCTCGGGGACCACTCGACCCGCGGGGTGGACCTGGGGGACGTCGATTCGGACGGCGACCTCGACGCGGTCGCGGCCAACGCGTCGGAGGGCAACCGCGTCTGGCTCGGCGACGGCAGCGGGGCATTCGCGGACAGCGGTCAGAGCCTCGGGTCCGGCGACAGCCGTGATGTGGCGCTGGGCGATCTGGACGGTGACGGTGACCTGGATGCGTTCGTCGCCAATCGCCTTCAGGGCAACCGCGTGTGGCTTGGCGACGGCAGCGGGGGATTCTCCGACAGCGGTCAGAGCCTCGGGACCTACGGCAGCTACGAAGTGGATCTCGGTGACGTCGACGGTGACGGCGATCTCGACGCGTTCGTCGCCAACGCCTTCGAGCAGGGCAACCGGGTCTGGCTGAACGACGGGAGCGGAGTGTTTGCGCCCTTCGGCCCGGGACTGGGCAATCATCGCAGCTTCGCCGTGAGCCTCGGTGACGTCGACGGCGACGGTGACCTGGACGCCTTCGTCGCCAATCATCGCGAAGGGAACCGCGTCTGGCTGAATCTCGGCGCCCCTTCGGTCACGCAGGTCCTGGTCGGGGGCAGCACCTGGAGCGAACCGTTCCTCGACCGGCTCGAGCCGGTTGGCGGCGGCGGCGCCCGTGGTCACGCGGTTCCGGTGGGTTCGAGCGCCCAGCGCGATCCATTGCCGTGGATCGGCGCGGACCGGATCATTCTTCGATTCAGCGAGCGTGTCAGCGTGTCGTCGAACGATCTGGTGCTGTCAGGGGTGCTGGGGCCGGACGGTGACGAAGCGACGAACGATCCTTACGAGATCGTCTCGTTCAGGGAGGAGGCGGGTCCGGACGGGCAGTTCCAGGCGGTCTGGACGCTGGCCGCACCGTTGGGCGGCGATCATCTGCGGCTGACCCTTCATGCCGCCGGCATCGTCGGCGAGATCACGAACGAGGTGCTCGACGGCGAGTGGACGGACGAGATCACTCGCCATCCGTCGGGTGACGGCGTGCCCGGCGGCGATTTCGAATTCGGTTTTGCCGTCGCGCCGGCCGACGTCGATCGGGACGGCGCCGTGACGGTTCTCGACATCAAGCCGATCCGCGATGCGCTGGGCGCGCAGGCCGGCGCCGAGGCCTACGACGTGTTCGCCGACCTGAACGGCGACGGCCTCGTGGATGATCTTGATGGGGCGCTCCTGCCGCCGGTGCTGGGACGCGCGTTCCTGGACGCGGCGCCGGTGCTCGGCGGGGGCGTGTCCACGCGCACGCTGACGCTGAGCGGTCCGGACGACCTGCTGACCACGCCGTTCGGCACGCCCGTCGAGGGTTCGGTCGACATTCGACTGCTCACCGGAGACGGGCTGCCGATCGACCTGACGAACTATTCGGTGCGAGTCGGCGTCGAAGGACCGGAAGACGGCGCGCCCGTCGCGCTCGTCGGGGGCGGCCCGCCACCGAGCGTCCGGCCGCCCTGCCTGCCGGTCTGCTCGATGACGAGGGCAACGTCGATCAGCTGCCCGACGAGTACTACCTCGGCACGGTCAACTTCGGCATGGCGCCCATCAGCGTGGAGCATGGAGCGGGCCTGATCCGCGTGGACTATCGGGTGCCGCCGGGAGCGCTCGGCGTGTACGCCATCCGGATCGATGCCGCGGCCACGAACGATTCGGTGCTCGTCGCCGACGAGGACAACACGACCTACGAGTTCATCGTCGCCCCGCCGCGCCTGGTCGTGACCGTGCCGGGCGATCTCAACGGCGACTTCGCCGTGGGCAGCACGGACCTGGGGATCGTCCTGGCGCACTTTACGCAGCGCGTCGCGGTCGGCGAACTCGCATCGGGCGATATCGCCGGGCCCGATGGATGGCCGGACGGGGTCGTGGGGGCGGACGATCTGCACCTGGTGCTGAGTCGTTTCACCGAGCCTCCGCTTCCGCTGGGCACCGGCATCTTCGAGAGCGGCGGACAGGCGCTCGGGACGCACAGCAGCCTGGACGTGGCGCTCGGCGATCTCGACTTCGACGGCGACCTGGACGCCTTCGTGGTCAACGCCCTGACCCATGCCAACCGGGTCTGGATCAACAACGGATCCGGCCGCTTCAGCCGCACGGCGCAGGGACTGGGTGATCACGACAGCCGGCGGGTGGCGCTGGCCGACCTGGACGGCGACGCGGACCTCGACGCCTTTGCGGCGAACCGCAACCAGGGCAATCGCGTCTGGTGGAACGACGGTTCCGGGAACTTTTCCGACAGCGGCCAGGCGCTCGGTGATCACCACAGCCAGGACGTCGCGCTGGGTGATCTCGACGGCGACGGTGACGTCGACGCGATCGTCGCCAACTACGACCAGAAGAACGTCATCTGGCGAAACGACGGATCCGGCCGTTTCGAGCCGGTCTTTCTGCACGTCAGCAGTCTGCGGACGCGCGGCGTCGCGCTGGGCGACCTGGACGGCGACGACGATCTCGACGCGTTCACGGTCAATCGCAACCAGGTGAACCGAGTCTGGCTCAACGACGGGTCGGGCTGCTTCAGCGACGGTCCGCAGTTCGGCGATCGGGACAGCCTTTCGGTGCAGCTCGGCGACGTCGACGGCGACGGCGATCTCGATGCGTTCGTCACGAATCGAAGCCAGGGCGATCGCGTCTGGCTGAACGACGGCTCCGCGAACTTCAGCGAGAATGGCCAGGTCCTCGGCAATCACCGCAGCCTCGCGGTGGATCTCGGGGATTTCGACGACGACGGTGACCTCGACGCGTTCGTCGCCAACGCGCTGAACCAGCACAACCGCGTCTGGACCAACGACGGATCAGGCGATTTCGAAGACAGCTTCCAGGAGCTGGGAACTCAGAGGAGCGCCGGCGTGGCGGTCGGTGACGTGGACGGCGACGGCGACCTCGATGCGTTCGTCGCCAACTACGGCCCGGGCAACCTTGCGAACCGGGTCTGGATCAACGTCGATCCCGTGCCGCCCTCCGGACGTGGTGTCGACGGCGCGGTCGACCTGCTGCAATCCTGGCACGGCTGGTCCGCGATTCCGGATCCCGCTTCGAGCCAGATCGAATCAGAGAGGACCGGCGCCGCGGGTACGTTCTGGCCGGATGGAGTCGAACATGTCATATAGGCCCTTCGTCCTCTGCGTGGCCACGACCGTATTGGCGTTTGCGATCGCGCCTGGCGCGCGGGCGCAGACCGACTCATTCTGGACCGCCGCCGTCAGCGGGGACTGGACCGACGCGAGCCGCTGGAGCACGAACCCGCAATTTCCTGCGAACGGCGCGACGACGTACCGCGCGATCATCGATGCCGCGGGCGGTCCCTACACCGTGACGCTCAATAGGGACGTGGCGCTCGACGAGGTGTTGGTCGTTTCGGCGGGAGCCACGCTCGATCACGTCGGCGGCACGCTTGAGGTGATCGACGCGATTCGACTGGCGGCGGGCGCGTTACGCCTCGCCGGTGGTCGCATCCAGAACGGCACGATCAGAAGCAACGGGGGCGGGAAGCTGGTTACGCTTGGCGACGAATCCGAGTTGCACGATATGACGCTCGACATCGAGACCGAGATCGCGGCGGAAAGCGAGCTGAACGTAACCGGCGGTCTGACGCTGCGGGAAGGGCGCTCGATCAGGCTTTTTGGCACCTCCGTCCCGAATCAGTCGACGGGCTTGAGGTTCATCGATGATCAGACGCTCGGCGGCGAGGGAGAGGTGATCTTCGACGGCCAAGGCAAGCCAAGCTTCGTGTTCGCCGACGCATCTTCCGGCAGCCGCGGCACGCTGACAGTAGGCGCCGGCGTCACCGTTCGGACCGGCGGCGGTGACGGGTGGCTCGGGCGTACGAGGCAGGACCTGGTCATCGAAGGCCTGGTGGCCGTCGATACGGACAACGTGCTTCGGGTTGCGGGGAACTGGACCAACAGGGGGACATTCAGGGTCGCCAATGGAGTGCTCGAGCTGCGCGACGAATTCGTGGGTCAGGACATCGGGCGCCTAGAGAGGACCGGCGGGACGATTCGGATCACGGGGCATTTTCTGAACTCGGGAGACTTTCTGCGCCTCGATGCGTCGACCGGCAGCTTCGAACTGGGTGAGGGGGGCAGGGTGACCGGCGGTGCCATCGTGACGCAGGATGGCACCGAGCTGATCGCGTCAGCGGGGGAAAGCACGCTCGAAGACGTCGTGATCGACGCGGACGTCAGGGTCGTCGGGGATGCCGTCTTGACTATTCACGGCGGCGACCCGCTCGCGCGCGGAAGACGCATCACTTTCGAGCCGCGGGGTGGTCACGCCCGACTCGTCCTGCCTGATGGCGTCGACATGATGGGGGCCGGCCAGATTCTCTTCACGGGTTCACCCGGGGATGGCTCGACGATCCGGAAGACGGGCGACCTGACGATCGGGCCGGACGTCGTGCTCTCCGCTCAGAGCGGCAACGCGCGCGTGGGTGATTCCGATTTCGGCCTGGTTCTTCGGGGCACGGTGATCTCGGCACTTCCGTCCGGGAGCGAATCGGAGTTCTGGCCGTGGATCGGCCTGAGCGGAGCGACGGTGAGGAACGAAGGAACGATCATTGCGGAAAACCGGGGCGCCGTCTCTCTCAACAGCCTTGTCGGGCCGATTGGCGACCTCCAGATCCGCAGCGGCGGAAGTGTCCGTATCCATGGCAATTACACCAACACACGGGACCGACTGATCAGCGGGGGGGGATCGCTGACTCTGGGCGACACCTGGGAGAATCTTGCGACCATCAGGGTCGACCAGGGCACGCTGGGTCTGGAAGGGGCGACACTCGGCCTCGGAACGATCATCATGTCCGACGCTGAGCTGTTGATCGGCAACACCTACCCGTCGGCGCTGATCGAGCAGATCGACTATGCCTCGACCGTCGTGACCCTGGGCTTCAACGGAAACGTCGACAACGTCGGTGACGAACTGGTGCTGGACGCCACGACCGGCTCATGGATGCTCGCGAAAGGCGGGATCACCGGGGGATCCATCGTCGGGCGCGACGGCGCGAAGCTGATCGTCGTCGACGGCAATCGCGGGCAGCAAAGCAGCTTCGTGTCGAACGCGCTGATCGACATCGACATCGAGATTCTCAACAATTCGTACTTCTGGATGTTCACCCCGACCAACCGCTACGACGACGTCGTGCGTCTCGCCCCCGGCAACCTGAGACTGTTCGGACAGTCGGCCACCCTCGCGGAAGCCGGACGCATCGAAGGGGTCGGTTCGGTCGACGTGCTGTTCGTCTCGGACCTGGTGAACGAGGGGACGATCCGTCCCGGCGACCCGGTCGGCTCGCTCCTGGTTGACGGCAACCTCGTCATGAGACCCACGGGCGTCATCGACATGCAGATCATGGGGCCCGCGGCGGGTACGGGGCACGACGTGCTCGAGATATCCGGCGATCTCTCGCTGGATGGCGTGCTGGACGTGCATTTCATCGGGGGGTACGCACCGCTGGCGGGTGACGTGTTCGACCTGCTCACGCTTACAGGCGACGGCGAGATCATCGGCAGCTTCGCGGAGGTCAGCGTATTCGGTCTCGAGCCGGGTTTTCAGTTCGCGGTGGGCCGCACCCTTTCGACCGTGTTTCTCGAAGCGTTGAACGACGGCGTGCACGCGCCGGAGCCCGCGTCGGTGGCCGTGATGGTGGTCGCACTGACGGTGCTCGGACGTGGCGCGCGGCGTCGCACGGCGTGATCGCCCCGTGGCGCATCAGGATCGGCCGACCGAAGGCAGGTTATCGCCGGTCCGTGCTCTGAAAGATGCGGTCGGCCGATTTCGCCACGAATCCCTGGAAAAGGCTGCCGTCCGGACCCGGGTAGCGGCGCGCGAACTCGTAGTAGCAGCCGGGGATGCGATGGGTGCCGTCAGAGAATTCGACGTCGACGTGCGGCGCGAGCGTGGAGGACTGCTCCAGCAGGGCCTCGGGGGATCCCTTGATCTCGCCCCCGGCCCCGTTGAGCTCGAAGCCGGACGTCTTGAGAAACGCGTTGAGGGCGGCGAGATCCTCGAACGTCGACAGGGCGTTGCAGAGCACGGTGAAGTGGTTGGCGCGGAACCCGAACGCCGCGACCCAGGCCGCGTACTCGCTCTCGGCGCGCAGCCGCTCGTAGGTTTCGAACGACACGTTCCACGGCCGACCCAGATCGAGATCGTCGTGGTTCGCGGCGGGCGCCGGCGAGGCCTGGTCGAGCAGATCGCTCACCGCACGTCGCAGGTCGGGGCTGAACTCGTCGAGGCGCAGGGCGCTGATGAACACCTTCGGTGCGGCCCACCCGCCATCGTTCGGGTCGGAGGGCATTTCGTAGTGGCGTGCGTTCAACTTCTTCGCGGTGAAGTCGTACTCGCCCGACGCCCGGTATCCGAGCCGCTCGAAGGGCGCGGCAAGCCAGTCGAGACCGACCCGCGCGTCGTCGAAGGTGCGCAGCGCGATGTGATCGTTGACGATGCGCTCTCCCCGATTCTCGATGAGACGCCGGATCGACGTCGCGTCGGGGTTGAGCTGCACGTAGTCGTCCCAGAGCCGCTCGAACAGGGCGTCTTCGCTCATGACGATTCTCGTTTGATCTTAAAGCCTTTGAATTTAAGCATTTGCAACAGGGTTCCGCGGGCGGGCCGGGATTCGCGATTCCCTCTCTCTTTTCATACGTACTGTTGCAATCGGTTGGCCCGGATGATATGTTTGGCCCGGTTGCAAGAATCGGGATTGGGCGCGCCGCCGGAGGCGGACGCTTGCGGGGTTCGGGGTTCGCGGTCCGAAAGTCTAGGGGAAGCATGATGCCGATAAGTTCGTGGTGGAGGCGCCTTGGCGCGGCGGTTATTCTGCTCGGTGCGGCGAGCCCTGTGCTTGCCGTGCTGTCGGCGTCCAACGGCATTTACGAGGTCCGGGTTTCCGATGTCTCCGACGGGTTCTCGACGGGAAGCTGGAACGCGTTCACTGGCGCAGGCCATTCCACGGGACCGTTCAACGACATCCTCTACGACGAGGCAGGTTCCGGCGCGTTCGTCCAGCAGGACACGAACTTCTCCACGCTCCGGATCTACGGCCAGGCCGGCGGTTCGACCGACTACGCCTTCGGGGCCAACGGCGACGGTCTGGCGATGGACCTCGACGCGTTCGTGATCTCCGAAGGCGCCAGCCCGTTCGGTGCGAACGGCGTCCGCACCACCTGGAGCCTACCCGGCGAGTCGCTCGAGATCGTCCAGGACGTCGTCATCTCGGGCTCCACGGTCAGCGACTCCGCGATCTACCACACCATCGAGGTCCGCAACACGGGCGGCGCCTCGACCTCGATCGGTTGGCGCAACCTGTACGACTGGCAGATCGACGACCCGACCGACCCGGGCAACTTCGACGACGGCCCGGGCAACGGGATCGAGCTTTCGGGCGGCGCCTCGGTCGTGCCGATGACGACGACCGAGTTCTCACATACGCCGTCGGCCGACGAGCTTGCCCGCATCCGGTTCCTGCCCGGCTCCGCGCCCTACGAGGTGCTGCTGGCGCTCGGGTTCGACCCGGGTTTCATCCCGGCCCTGCCCGTGACGCTGCCCGATGAGTACGCGTACGTCTCATGGCCGATCGCGGCGTTCACCAACTTCGACTACGTGCCCACTGGCGAGACCGCGGGCGTGGACGACCCGGCGACCCCCGATGACAGCGCGGGCGCGGTCTGGTACGGCCGTGACGCGGCCGCGGCAGTGGACATCGGCGCGGGCGAGTCGGCCCGTTTCACCCAGGTCGTGTTCGCGGTCGACGCGA
>NYZC01000279.1 GCA_002686995.1 Phycisphaeraceae bacterium
CACCCATCCACCCATTCACCCATCCACCCACCCACGGCGGCGCAGCCGCCGCACCCACGCCGCGTGGCGGCCGCGCCCCGCGGCCGCCCTACGCGGCCACCTTCCCGGGGTGGTAGATGACGAGACAGGCCTTGCCGCTGCCCTTGGCGCTATAGAGCGCCTTGTCGGCGAGGTTGATGAGGTGCTCGCGGTTATCCGGCGCGTGCCGCTTGAGGAACGACAGGCCGATGCTCATGCTCACCACCGAGATCAGCTCGTTGCCCTCGAGAAGCTCGGTGGTGCGCGCCTGGAACTGCTCCAGGATCTGGTTCGCGACCGTCTCCGCCGTCGCCTCGTCGACCTGCGGCATCAGCACGACGAACTCGTCGCCGCCCAGCCGGGCCGCGACGTCGTAGCTGCGGCAGTTCTCCCTGAGCGTATTGGCCGTGAGCTTGAGCAGCTCGTCGCCCGTGTCGTGACCAAGCTTGTCGTTGACCGGCTTGAACCCGTCGAGGTCCATCATGAGCACGGCCAGGTCCGATCGTCGCTCGACCGCGTGGTTGTACAGCCGCTCGAACGAATCGCTGAACGCGCGGCGATTGCACAGGCCCGTGAGCGGGTCAGTCGTGGCCAGCTCGACGAGCTTGCTGTTGGCGTTGCGCAGCTCGCGCGTCCGCTCATGCACCTTCTGCTCCAACCTGCTCGTTCGCCTCGACGAGCGAGCGATGGCTGGCGACAAGCTTCCCGGCCATGTCGTTGAACGCGGAGGCCAGGTAGCCCATCTCGTCGCTGGCGTTCAGGGTCACCGGCTCGGGCGCCTGGCCCGAGGCGAGCCGACGCGTCGCCTCGAGCAACTCTCTCAGGGAGCGGGTCCACTTGTTGACGAGCCAGCGGGCGATCGGCAGGCAGCCCATGCAGACGACGAGCAGCGCGACGCCCTGCGCCGCATGGGCCGACCATACCGTGCGGTAGATCTGGGGATTGCTCAGGCCGAGCACCAGGCTGCCCAGGATGTTGATCGCCGAAGCCTTGTGGACTTCAAGACGCCCCTCCGCCAGCGCCGTGCGCTGCTTGCGGATGAAGGCGAGCCAGGCATCGGAGTTCCAGACCGCCGAGTGCATGAGCGTCCCCTCCGCGTCGAGCACGCAGGCGAACGCGACCTTGGGGTGCTTGCGCAGGTTGCCGAGCAGGCGGTCGAAGTCCGCGTCCTTCTTCACGCGCCCCGCGAGCGTCGCCGCGGTGACCTGGGCGAGCATGTCGCCCTCCTGCTGGCTGGCTTCCTCGATGTGGAAAATCAGGAACGTGTTGAAGATCGCGGCACATACGAGCACCGACGTGATCGCGACGAGCATCATCCATCGGACGATGCGCCCCTGGAGCATGGGTCGCGGCTTTCGATGGCTCTTGGTGCGTCTCATGAACGGTGCGGGGGTCGGTGCGCCGGTCTCCGAGGCCGCCTGCTCCGCCGACACCGTCGCGACGTCGGCACTGCTGTCGGCTTTGTCTGATAACACAAGGTCGCCCCCGAATACCGCCCATCGCCCCCAGGGGGGGATGAGACAAAACAACCTTTTCGTTCTATCGGTAGATACCCCGGGGCGCTGAAGGCCGACGCGGCGCCTGACTAGGGCTGTTCGACCCAGCGCACCATGGCGTCGCCGGCGCCGGTCCCGACGCTGCCGACCGGCGGCGATCCAAGGTCGTGGTGCAGCCGGGCGTCGTGGTTCATGATGATCTCGAGGGCCGATACGGTGCCGTAGAAGTGCGTGTCGTGCTGCTGGTGGAAACGCACGTTTGCGGCGTGAACCTGGGCGTAGACCTGGGCATCGTCCATCAGGACGAACCGGTCGGAGATCGACGAGGTGCCGAGCATGTAGATCGTCACGGCGGAGGGCATGCCGGGGCTGACGTTGACCATCGCGTTATCGGTAATGCGGACCGTCTCCCGACTGTAGATCGTCAGGCTGCCGTTGCCGAGCACCTGGATGCGGCCGTCGTCCTCGACCCGGACGCCGTCCTCGCAGAGGACGCGCACGTCGCCGGAGACCTGCAGGACGCCGAAGTCCTGGATCTCCAGCCGGTCGAACGTCCGGTCGGTGCTGATCACCGTCGTGCCGGTGTCAATCGTGACATCGCCTTCGTTCGCCGGCATGCCCGCCGGATCGCTGACCGGGTCGATCGGCACCTGAGCGCCGAGCACGCCTTCGGTGCCGGTGATCTCGGCGGTGGCCCCCACCTCGATCCCGTCGGTCGGATTGCCGCCGGGCCCCACGAACGCGTCGCCCCTGATCTTCGAGAAGTTGTCCAGCTCGATCTCGCCGAGGTCCGTCGAGTTCGTCGAGACGACCGCGCTCTGCGCGGCGGTCGTCGCGTAGTCGCCCGCGGTCGAGTCCCAGCTGTCGACGAAGGCGTCGTTCATGAGCTGGACCTTCTCCCGCGCGGCCAGGAGCCCGCCCCCTCCCGTCGCGGCGAACCCGACCACGGCGCGCACGATGTGGGTCATGCCCTGGAACGCGCCGACGGCGGTCAGCGTCACGCGGTCGAGCGGATCGTCGGCAAGGTCGCCATCGCCGTCGACCGTCCCGTCGCCGTCCACGTCCTCGCCGTCCTCGCCGGTGATGCGGAACGAGCCGCCCTCGAAGCGCTCGGAGTTGAGCGTCCAGATCCCGCTGGTGTAGTCGGTCCGCCAGTCGTCGTTCGCCTGGACCTCGCTGATGGCGAGCTCGAGGCCGGCCTCCGCGATCGAGCGCGCCATCGCGTGGCGGTCGACGTTCCGGGCGATCGCCGTCGTCGTGCTCTGCGTGGCGATGAACGCCATCGAGAGCGTGACCGCGGTGAACACGGCGATCAGGACGAGCAGCAGCGCGATGCCGCGCGGCTGGGCCTTGCGGGCCGGGTGTCGAGGCGCGTGCTTCATGATGCTCCCCTGTACAGGTCGCCCCCGGAAGCACGATTGACCTCCCCGCGCGGCGATCGCGACGCCGGTTCGGTCAGCAACGGATGTCTCTCTGCAGCAGGACCGGCGACGCCGGCCACCCCGCCCCGCGCGCGCGGATCGCCCGAGGTCGTTGTCCCCCGGAAACCGCCGATCGGATTCCGGTTCGCCATGCCGTGCGTGGATCAGTTGGTGAAGTTGCGAAGGGTCGCGAGGCCGACGGTCGAGTCCGACATGTCGCCGTCCTCGATCGTGACCTGGTAGCCGACCTTGGTGGCCAGCTGCGAATTGCCGTTGTCGAGGCTGACGGTCAGTCCGGTGACGCCGGTGGCCCAGCGCTGCTCCGGCAGGTCGCTCGAACCCATCAGGGGCAGCAGCGACGAGGTGCCGAAGTTGTTGAAGTTGGTGGATCCCAGCGGGTACTGCGTGTCAGGGGTGACGCCGTTCGGCGCCCGGTAGGAGCGCAGCTCGCCCGAGCTGTCGTCGCGCTGGATGCGCCGGATCTCGGAAAGATTCGGCTCGTCGTCATCGGTGGTGTCCGCCATCCAGATCACCATGTACTCGTCGCTGCCGCTGGTGCCGGAGGCCAGCACCATGCGCGAGGAGCGGATCGCGGCGTTGAGACGACCCGTGATCAGGTGCTGCTTGACGACCGCGCTGCGCAGCTCCTTGTCGCCGTCGGTGCCGTAGCTGGTCGCGGCGAGCATGTACGCGATACCGAGACCGATCATTGCGGTCGAACCGATCGTCAGCATCACCTCGACGAGGGTGAACGCCTTGCGGGAAGCGCGGGAGTTCGCGTGCATCAGATGGGCTCCGGGATGAACCGGGTGACCGACCACTGCTGGCCACGGGTGTCGGTGATCGAAATCGTGACCGTCAGGCCGTCGAACGAAGGCGATCCGGAGAAGCCCGTGATCGTCTTGGTCTCGTAGGCGGCCGTGACCGCGCGGGAAAAGTCCGTGAACTGGCCGGTGTAGGCGACGCCGGCGTGATCGGCCACGTTCCCCGTCGATTCGCTGTAGTTGTGGAAGTCGTCGCAGTTATCGAACGTCGACCGGCTGGAGGCCGATTCGCCCTGGCCGGTTTCCGGGCCGGCGGTCGTCGACGAGTCGTCCGGATCGGCATACGGCAGCGCGAGCACTTCCTCCATCAGGGCCTGCGCGACCGCCATCGCCCGCTCGTGGTGCAGCGCCTCGTACGTTTCCATCTGGCCGGCGCTGATCGCCTGCGAGATGGCGATCACCGCGAAGGCGAGCACGCTGATCGCCATGAGGCTCTCAATCAGCGTGAAGCCGGCGGGATGCGTACGTCTCTTGCTCATAGGTCGTCCCCTCGACATCTCTCCAAACGTACGATTCATCGGGTCGATAAACCAGACAATTAATCCGCATGATCTTGACCATTGCGATCGTCCGGCCGCACGACCGGCGCAATCGGAAGAATCGGGCTTCAGGGGTCGGGATCCGAGCGATCCCCGGCGTCACGAACGTCACAGGCGGCACGATGCGGAGCGGTCGGCCCATGGCCCATGGCCCATGGACCATGGGCCATGGGCCGCAGCCTGCAGGCCCCCATCCTGCATTCCGAAGCCTCGCGACTTCGGCGACGCCTGCGTCCCGAGCCTCACCAGCCCAGCGTCTCCGTCCAGCGGACCGAGAAATCGGACGCGTCTCCGCCGTCGCCCGGCGGCTTGCCCCGGACCACGTTCTTGACCTGGATCTTGTTGAAGAACCGGTCGTAGACCGCGACGCGGTGCAGCGTGCCCAGCCATGGCTTGCTGTCGTCGGCTTCGTTGCCGAGCATCAGCTTCATCGTGCTCGTCCAGTTGCTTATCGTGCCGCTTCGGCTGACGGTTTCATCCAGCGTGCCGTTGCGATAGACGTACACGTCGGTACCGTTCCAGGTGATGATCGCGTAGTGCGCCTGGGTCGTGTTCAGCAGCACGTTGGCGTCAACGATCTCGGGCGTGCCGTTGTTGCTGGTCGCACTGGTCCGCAGCCGGTAGCTGTAATCGTCGCCGACCTGCCCGAAAGTGAAGTTGCGGTTACTGGCGTCACTGGAGTAGGAAAAGATGCTGGCCGGCCCCGACTGCGTGAGGTTGCCGGGCGTGAACTTGACTGCGATGGTCAACGCCGACTTCCCGTTCATCGCGTCATACAGCTTCGAGGCCGCCGAGGCGCTGATCGCCTTCGTGGCGCCGGTGAACTCCAGACCGCCGCCGCTGACCCAGCTCACCTTGTAGCCGTGCTCGATGTTCAGATCGAGGCTTGTCCCGAAGCCGCTCGTGTCGGCGACGACCAGGCTCGGATCGTTGCTCGGTCCGAGCGGCAAACCGCCGTGGAGGTTCGTCACCTGGTCGGAGGACAGGGCCCGGTTGTAGAGGCGCACGTCGTCGATGTCACCGGCAAAGAACTGCGTGACCGGCGTGGCCGTGCCGTCACCGCTCGTCGACGAGCTGGCGCCGAGCACGATCGGCTCGACATTGCCGCTGCCGCCCGACGTCGTGCCCAGGCCGCCGACGTACAGCACCGTCTGCACGTGCGCGCCGTCCAGGTACAGCTTGAGGGCGTGCGGCCCCCATGTCACCGCGGCATGATGCCAGACCCCGGTCGACAATCCGCCGGTCGCCTGCGCGGTGTAGTCCGCGGTCGCGCTCTCGAGCTTGACATTGAGACTGGAGCCGACCGTCGTGATCTCGATCTGGCCGCCTTGATCGCGCCCGTTCGAGTCCTTCGAGAACAGGCCGCGGGTGCCGCTCAGGCTCGACGCCTTGAACCAGAAGGCGATCGTCCCCTGGTCCATGAGCATGCCCGCATCGTGCGGGATCGTGACGTAGTCGACCGTGCCGTCGAAACCGAAGGCGTCGCCGCCGTCTCCGTAGCCCGCCTGGCCGGCCGTCACGCCTCCGGCCGACGAGCCGTTGACGGAAACGACCTCGTCGACGGCCTGGAGCATCGACCCGCCGCCCTTGAACGCCATCCAGTAGAAGTCATAGCCGTTGTCGTTGGTGCTGTCGTGGTTGCCCACCTCGAAGCCGTCCGACTCGAAGGCCTGGATCCGATCGTTGTCGTTCGGATCGCTCTCGAACTCGAGCGTGTCGTCGCCGGAGACCGACGCCGACCGGTGCACCGGCTCCTCGCTCGCCTCGTTGGCGATGATCAGGTAGTCCGGCTGGAACCCGACGCCCGAGATGCTGCGCGGATCCGCCCCGTCGCCGGCGTAGCGGCCGACCGCCATCTGGCCCGGGATCGCCTTCCAAGCGATGTAGTGGTAGGTGTTCCCCGACCCGTTGACGTCGTTGTCGGAGTCGACGCGGAAACCGTCCGAGCGCATGTCCTCGATGCGGCTGCTGGACAGGTCCGAGTCGTTGAAACGCTGGCACCGGTCATCGGGGAACTGCGACGACCGCATGTACGCGTGGTCGTCGTCCTGCCGCATCACGATGACGAACGCGGGCTGGAAGCCGAGCCCCGTGATGTCGCGGTTGCTGTTGCCGTTGCCGGTGTACGAGCCGACCTTCATCGCCCCCGGCACCGCCTGGAACGCCATCCAGTAATAGTCCGTGCCGGTGTCGTTGACTTCGTCATTCGTGCCGACGGTGAAGCCGGCCGCGGTCAGCGACTGGACGCGGTTGCTGGTCAGCGCGCTGTCCGAGCCGAGGCGCTTGGTGTTGTCGCCCGACATCGTGGACGTGCGACACACCGCGTACTCGTCGTCCTTGTCGGCCTTGATGATCACCACGTCCGGCTGGAAGCCGGGATCAGTGATCTCGCGTCCGTCGCTGTTGTTGCCGACGTACGTGCCGTGGGCCATCGCGCCGCCGGTCATCACCGCGTCGTCGAGTTTCCAGTGGTACGCGAGGCTCGGCGCGGGCGGCGTCGGCTCGTTGAACTCGTAAAGCACGAGCAGTTTGGGCGTGTTGTCGTCTGGATCCTCCTCGGCGTCGACGGAGGCCGTCCCGAGGTCGTGGTGAAGCTGGCCGTTCTGCTCGACGGTGATGCTGTCGCCGACGTACGTGCCGAAGTACTCGCAGTCATCGTTGATGTCGAGGTTGCCCCGTGGAGCGATCGTCCGGGCGTACATCTTCGCCCGCTCGTCCATGTCCATCTCCGCGTCGTCGAGCACGTAGATCTTGAACCGGTCGGGCTCGCCGGTGTTCATGTTCGCCTGGGAGTCGTGCTCCAGGTGAAACGCGTCGCCGCCGGACCGGCTCGCGTACCAAGTGACGATCGAACCCGGATCCAGTTCGATTCTGGACGTGTCGCTCAGCTCGCACATCCCGTCCAGCACGATCGTGATGTCGTTCTGAATCTTCAGGATCGCATTGTTCCTGAGATACAGGTTGTTGAAGTGCCGGTCGGTGCCGAAGATCGTCGTCCCGCTCGAAAGCGTCAGGTCGCCTTCGCTCGCCGGCATTCCCGACGGCACCGTCGCAGGCGGGATGGTCTTCGACTCGTCGAGCTCACCCTTGATGCCGGTGATCGCGCCGCTTCCGCTCGTCTGGACCACGCTGTTCGGGTCGCCGCCGGGACCGCAGTATGCCGAGCCCTTCAATGTCGCCGTGTCCGTCACCCGGATCTGGTTGGCCGTCGTCAGGTTCGTCGAGACGATGGCCTCGGTGCCGGCGTTCGACACCGGATCGTAGAGTCCCAGGGACGAGTCGAAGCTGTCGACGGTGCCGTTGTCGACGATCTCGATCCACCCGCCGGCGAACACGCCGACATCGGCCGCCTTCGGCACCCCCGAGACCGCCGCCCACCTCAAGGCGCGCTCGACGATCGACTTGCCGTCGTCCGTGAGCGAACCGATGCTGAAGCTGTCGCCGCCGACGGGCAGGACGATGCGGCGCCCCCTGGCGGTACCCGAGGTGAGTTGCGCCCCGCGGGTGTACGCGGCCAGCGTGGGCGTCGAACCGTCCGTGCGCGTCGCCAGCGTGGTGGCCCCGGCGGGAATCGTCCCGGTCATCTGCCGCAGCGGCGCGCCGGACTTCACGATCTTCAGGTTGCCCGCGCTGAAGACCCTGGTGATGTAGTGGGTCGTGTTGGCGATCTTGACATGGGTACCGTTGAACTCGGTGCCGTTGCCGGTCGCGAGCAGGTTCGTGTCGTTCAGGAGGCCTTCCTCGCTCACCAGGCCGATCGGCGCGTCCCGGCACTTCGAGGAGAGCGTCGTATCGCTGATCTCTTCGGAGAGGTACGCGACGTCGTTGGTCGCGAACGCCGCGTCGAAGGCGGCCTGGCTCGCGCTGGCCGAAATCGGCGTCACGTCGAAGCCCCACGACCGGAAGAGCAACTTCCTGGCCTGGTCCTCCGCGGTGAGGCTTGCCGCGTCAGGGGTCACCAGCAGCAACTGCGCGATGATCGGCACCTCGATACCCGGCGAGAGCACGGTGCGCACCGTGTGCGAGGCGCCCTGGTATTTGCCGATGACGGTCAGCGTCACGAACTCGGTCTCGTCGTCGGAGAGATCGGCGTCGCCGTCGACGGTCCCGTTCTCGTTGGCATCCTGGCCGTCCTCGCCGGTGATCGTGTAGGTGCCGCCCATGAGCTGCTGGTCGGTCGCCCACGTGCCATGGCTGTAGTCGGTGCGCCAGGTCGTGTTGGTCTGCACCTCGCGGATCGTCAGCGCCATCGCCGATTCCGCGATCGCGCGAGCCCGCGCATGGTTGTTGACATTGTCGGCGATCACCGTCGTCGTGCTGTGTGCCGCGAGGAATCCCACGGTCAGGATCACGCACATCGTGACGGCGATCAGGACGAGAAGCAGGGCCACGCCGCGCCGATCCGCGCGCCGCGGCGACCGCATACCGTTGAAGCTCCCCGAAATTCCGGGCATGTTCGATCCCCCGAGAGTCGACCCGCCTCACCATAACAAGTACCGCAAATCAAGAACCAGGCATTCCCTAGGGCTGCTCTTCCCAGCGAACCTCGTAGGTCGTCGATGCTCCGCCCTCGTCCCCTGTCGTGTACAGGCTGCTGATCTGATCGGGGCTGAGCACGACGTTGTAGAGCCGCACGTCGTCGAGCACGCCCTGGAAGAAGCGCTCGCCGTCGAGCTGGGCGGTGTCGCCGTCCTTGCCGCCGATGTAGATGTCGGCGTCGTAGCTCATGTCGATCTTGACCGTGTCGGGCACCCCGACGAGCACGCTGGTGTCGTTGACGCCGTCCACGGCCATCATGTTGTTCGCGTGGTTGTTGCTGTCGAGAGTCACCACGAACTGGTACCACTGCCCGGCGTTCCAGCTGTCCTTGTTCGTCCAGACATAGCGGAAGTGCTCCGTGTCCGGGCCGTGCTCGAGCTTGAACAGCATCGTCCCCTTGGCGACCTCGCGATCGTAGTCCTGGCCGATCAGCGCGATGAGCATGTCGCGCTCGTCGTCGATCATCTCGGCACCGACGTCACCATCGACCTCGCCAACAGCAACGGCGCGATTAACGTGCCCGCCGGCGCGACCTCGGGTCAGACCGACGCCAGCGGCGAGTTCTCCGTCACCTTCACCTCCGACACCGCGGGCCAGGTGACCGGCCATGCCTCCACGTCCGTCCTCGTCGGCGGCCTCACGCTCGACCGCGAGACCGACGGGCTGGCCAACAACAGCGACGATGCGGTCAAGACTTTCGTCGACGCCAAGATCATCATCGATCCCGACGACACCAACGAAGTCGGCGATCCGCATACCTTCACCGCCTCCGTCTGGGTGGACGACGGCACCGGCAGCGACGCCGACGGCGAGATGGGCACCTTCGACCGCGTGGCCGCCGGCACCGACGTCACCATCGACCTCGCCAACAGC
>NYZC01000280.1 GCA_002686995.1 Phycisphaeraceae bacterium
GGAAGCACGCTGACGTTCGCGGGCGGTGCGGGTGAGACGCAGAGCTTCACCGTGCAGGTCAACGGCGACCTTACGGTCGAGGCGGACGAGATGTTCAACGTGGCGCTGGGCGCGCTGGGCAACCTCGCTGCAGGCGTGGATGCTGCGGATATCACGACGGTGGCCGGGACGGGGACGATCACGAACGACGACACGGCGACGTTGACCGTGGGCGGCGTGACGGCATCCGAGACGGATTCGGGGCCGACGGACTTCGTGTTCGTGGTGACGCTGAACCAGGCGGTGCAGGGCGGCTTCCAAATACCGATCGACACGTCGGACGATACGGCAACGGTGGGCGACAGCGACTACGCGGCGAATACGGGAAGCACGTTGACGTTCGCGGGCGGTGCGGGTGAGACGCAGAACTTCACGGTGCAGGTCAGCGGCGACCTGACGGTCGAGGCGGACGAGCTTTTCAACGTGGCGCTGGGCGTGCTGAGCAACCTCGATGCGGGCGTGGACAGTGCGGACATCACGAGGGTGGACGGCACGGGATCGATCACGAACGACGACACGACGACGTTGACGGTGGGCAGCGTGTCGCAGTCCGAAGGCGACTCGGGGCCGACGGACTTCGTGTTCGTGGTGACGCTGAACCAGGCGGTGCAGGGCGGCTTCGAGGTACCGATCGACACGTCGGACGATACGGCAACGGTAGGCGACAGCGACTACGCGGCGAATACGGGAAGCACGTTGACGTTCGTGGGCGGTGCGGGTGAGACGCAGAACTTCACGGTGCAGGTCAGCGGCGACACGACGTCGGAAGCGGATGAGCTTTTCGATGTCGCGCTGGGGGCGTTGAGCGATCTCGGCGCGGGCATCGATGCCGCGGACATCACGACGTTGGACGGGACGGGAACGATCCTGAACGACGACGGGGCGACGCTTTCGATCGATGACGTGTCGGGCGCGGAAGAGAGCGGCGAGCTCGTCTTCACGGTGACGCTCACCGGCGGATCGGACGCGTTCACGGTGGACTTCGCGACGGCGGACATCACCGGCCAGGCGGTGGCGGGCGCGGACTACGCGTCGACTTCGGGCAGCGGGGGAACGGCGCTGAGCTTCACGGGCGTCGACGGCGAGTCGATGACGATCGCGGTGCCGCTGACGAGCGACCTGGTGGTGGAGGCGGACGAGACGTTCGAGCTGAACCTGAGCAACGTGCAGGGCGGGGGCCGCGTGCCGACGATCGCGGACGGGCAGGGGATCGGGACGATCACGAACGACGACACACCGACGATCGTGTTCGTGGACGACGACTGGACCGGACTTCCGCTGAACGCAGATCCGGACGGCACCGGGGCGGCGCTCGGTGACGCCGTCGCGATCGGGGTCGACGCCTTCGTGACGCTCCAGGAGGCGATCGACGCGGTGGTCGACGACGGCACCGGTGAGGTCCGGATCTACGACGGTCTCTATGTCGCGTCGAACACGACGATCGACAAGCCGGTTCTCCTGCAAGGGCAATCGGAAAGCGGGGTCGTGATCGCCCCCGCGGGCGAGGACGACAATCTCGACAGCGTGTCGGCCGGTGTGACGCACAACGGCCTTATCGTTCAGTCGAGTGACGTGCGAATCAGCACGCTGACGATCGACGGCGAAGCCAATGTGGCGTTGACACCGGGCAAGAGCAATTTTCGCACAGGCATCGTGACGCGTTTCGACACCGGTACCGTCTACGACAACCTGGATATCCGGGACGTGACGATTCTCAGGGTGTTCCGCCGCGGTATCCAGCTCTACTCGGGCGCCACGAGCGGACCGATCACGGCCAGGAGCACGGGGAACGTCATCGACGGCGTCACGATCGACGACGTTTCGGTCAATTTCGCGATCGTGGTGTTCGAATCGGACGCGCAGATCACGAACAACGTCATCCGCAACGCCGCGGCCGGCATCGGGTCGAACTACCTTCAGGGCCCGGTCAATGCGCCGTTGTTGACGATCCGCGGCAACGACATCGCGAACGTGGTCGAGGCGATCAATGCATCGGGTCTCGCGGGGGGTAGTCGGATCGGCGGACCCGGTGCCGGGGACGCGAACCTGATCGACCTGACGCAGTCGTCGGGGACGAGCTTCGACGGCGGGATCGTCTTGCAGTACGCGGAAGGCGTGGTCACGGTCGAGGGCAACACGATCCTGGCCAGCGAAGGCGATACCGGGATGCTCCTGTTTCAGAACCGGACCCTGGACCGGCGGGTCGTCGTAAGCGACAACGTGCTCAGCGCCGCCGCCAGTGACGGAACCGTGCGTGGCGAGGGCACGGGCATCTTCGTGACCGACGAGGGCGATTTCTTCGGCGACTCCGACGGGCCCGGCTACGCGACGATCGCCGGCAACTCGATCACCGGATTCGCGCGGGGAATCGACGTGCACGGTGCATCGACCGGCGCGGCGGGCGTGCTCACGCTGAACGTGACGCTGGACGGCAACGAGATCAGTGGCGGCGAAGTCGGCCTGCGCGTCTTCGAGGCCGATGGCTCGCTCGACAACGGCGGTGATTCGGGAGCGCTGCCTGACGGCTACGCGGTCGAGGTCTCGGTGCTGGACGATCTGAGCGGCGTGACGGGCACCGGGACGGCCCTGGAGATCGAGAACGCGCAGTTCGAGACCCCGGCCCTGGCGACGTTGACAGGCCACTCGATCGGAATTCGACTGAGCGGATCGGACGGACGCCTGTCGATGACTGGGGCGACCGTGACGGGCAACGGCGTCGGCGTGGCCGTGTCGGGAGGCGTGGCGTCGATCGATGGCAACGACCTGACGGCAAACACCACGGGGGTGCGGATTGATCCCGGAGGTAGCGCGTCGATCTTGAACAACGATCTCTCGGGGGGGACGACGGGAGTGCGGGTGGACGGCGGTCGAGCGCTGATCGAGAACAACGATCTGACGGGGAACACGACGGGCTTGCGCGTGGAGGGCGACGGTCTGGTCGATGCCGGAGACGTGTCGGACGAGGATGTCACGGGCCTGGGGACGGGTGGCGCGTCGGGCGGATCAAGCGCGGGCCTCAACGATCTGACCGGTTACGACGGGACGACCACGTTCGCCATCGTGAACGACAACCTCGACGCCTCGGGCAACGTCGACGTTCTGGCCCAGGGCAACCGGTTCGGATTCGTCCTGCCGTCCGCGATCGAGTCGGTGGTCGTGCATACGGTCGACGATCCGGTCCGAACGGAGGTGCTCTTCACGCCGGCGATCGCGCCGGAGGTGACACTGGCGGTGCAGGGCGTTGCGGCCGTGGAAGGCGACGCGGGCCCGACTGCGTTCGTGTTCTTCGTGAGCGTCGACCTGGAGGTGCCGGGCGGTTTCGGTCTCCCGATCGGCACCGCCGATGGAACGGCCACGGTCGCCGACGGCGACTATGCGGCGCCGATCGGAGGCACGCTGACGTTCGCGGGCACCGCCGGCGAGATGCAGCCGTTCACCGTTACGGTCAACGGCGACGAGAAGGTGGAGGCAGACGAGGTTATCGACGTCGTCCTGGGGGTGCCGACCGGTCTCGACCCGGAGATCGACGCGGGCAGCTTCGTTCGGTTGGAAGGGACGGTCACGATCCTGAACGACGACACGGCCACGCTGTCGATCGGCGGCGTGTCGTTGTCCGAAGGCGACATCGGCCCGACCGCGTTCGTGTTCGAGATCGCGCTCGACCAGGCGGTGCAGGGCGGGTTCGGCGTGGCGATCGACACCGCGGACGGGTCGGCGACGGTTGCCGACGGCGACTACGGAGCGCAAGCGGGCGGGGCGGTGACGTTCGCGGGATCCGCGGGCGAGACGCAGTCGTTCACGGTGACGGTCAATGGCGACGAGAAGGTCGAGTCCGACGAGAGCTTCACGATCGCGTTGGGGACCGTCACGGACCTCGTTGACGGCGTCAGCGCGACGAGCATCCTGCGCGTGGACGGGAGTGCGACGATCCTGAACGACGACACCCAGAAGGATTTCGGCGACGCTCCGGCGCCCTATCCGACGCTTCTCGACGAGAACGGGCCGCGTCACGAGGGCGTGGGTCCCGTGCTGGGGCTCGGTCGCGACATCGAGGATGACGGCCAGGCGGCGCCCGGCGCCGACGGCGACGACGACATGGGCGGTCCGAACGACGAGGACGGCGTCGTCTTCACGGGCTCGGTCTTCGCCGGGCAGGTGAACGCGCAGGTCACGATCCAGGTCAGTGAGACGGCGGTTCTGGACGGGTGGTTCGATTTCGACGCCGACGGTACCTGGAGCGGCGCCGGCGAGCGCATCTTCTCCGGGGTGTCCGTCGACGCCGGGCTGAACGTGCTTTCCTTCTCCGTGCCCGCCGATGCGCGGCAGGGCGTGACGTTCGCGCGCGTCAGGCTGACGCGCGACGGCGTGTCGGCGCCGACCGGCCGCGCGCCCGACGGCGAGGTCGAGGACCATGCGGTCACGGTCGTGGCGCCGCTGGGCGCCGGCGATTTCGTCCCGGGGCCGAACGAGCTTGGCAGCCACTTCAGCGAGAAGGTCGCGGTCGGCGATCTGGACGGGGACGGCGATGTCGACGCGTTCGTCGTGCATCGCAACCAGGCCAACCGCGTCTGGATCAACGACGGGGCCGGCGGATTCACCGACAGCAACCAGCTGCTCGGCAATCACTTCAGTCTGGGCGTGGCGCTGGGCGACGTCGATGGCGACGGCGACCTGGACGCGTTCACGGCGAACTTCTTCCAGGGCAACCGGGTCTGGATCAACGACGGATCCGGCGGTTTCAACGACAGCGGCCAGTCGCTCGGGCTTCACATCAGCGTCGGGGTGGCGCTCGGCGACGTCGACGGCGACGGGGACCTGGACGCGTTCGTCGCCAACCGCAACCAGGGCAACCGCGTGTGGTTCAACGACGGCGCCGGCGTGTTCTCCGACAGCGCGCAGGAGCTGGGCTTCTTCACGAGCGAAACCGTCGCGTTGGGCGACCTGGACCGGGACGGTGACCTGGACGCGTTCGTCGGCAACCGCGTCCAGGGCGGCCGGATCTGGCTCAACGACGGGGCCGGGCAGTTTTCGGAGAACGGCCAGATCCAGGGCGCCGCCGAGAGCGCCGCGGTGGCGCTGGGCGACCTGGACGGCGACGGCGACCTGGACGCCGTCGTCGCCAACGATGACCAGCCGAACCGCGTGTGGATCAACCGGGGCGACGCCCTGTTCGACGTGAGCGAACAGCTCCTGGGCAGCGGTGAGAGCCGCAGCCTCGGCCTGGCCGACCTCGACAGCGACGGCGACCTCGACGCCTTCGTGGCCAATCGCGTCGGCGGCAACAAGGTGTGGCTGAATGACGGCACTGGAGCGTTCGCCGACGCGGGGCAGGCGCTGGGCGATCACCGGGCGCTCGGCGCGGCCCTGGGTGACCTGGACGGCGACGGCGACGTGGACGCGTTCGTGGTGAGCGGGTTCAACGAACCGGACCATACCTGGTTGAACCAGGGCCCGACGATCGAGTTCGACGCGGCGACGGTGCAGGTCGACGAGACGGACGCCGTGATCGAGCTCACGCTGGTCAACACGGGCGGCAGCAGCTCGGACGCCGAGGTGCTGCTCAGCATCACCGGCGGATCGGCGACCGGCGGCGACGACTACGACGACGCGGCGTTCCCGCTGTCGGTCGTGTTCAGCTCCCAGCAGCTAACGCGCACGATCACGATTCCACTCAACGACGATCAGGACGCCGAGGGGCTCGAGGATCTCACGCTCGAGGTGACGGCGGTGCGGAACGCGACGATCGGCGCTCAGAGGACGACGACGGTCCAGATCCTCGACGACGACGCGGCGCCGACGGTGACGGACGTCTTCGTCAGCTCGACCTTCTGGAGCCAGTCGTTCATGGACGAGATCGCGGCCACGGGCCAGGGCGAGGCCGTCGGCTACCGGGTGCCCATGGGCTCGGCGGCGCAGCTCGCGGCGATGCCCTGGTCGACGCTGAACCAGGTCTCGGTCCGGTTCGGCGCGCCGGTCGTGGTCTCGCCGGTCGACGTGCTCGTGACGGGCGTGAACCGGCCCGCCTACAACGGACCGCTCATCTACGATCCGGCCACCTTCACGTTGACGATGACCCTCGTCGAAGCGATCGCATCGGACCGGATCACCCTGACGGTTCGCGACAGCGTGGTCGACCTCAACGGCACCGCGCTCGACGGGGAGTGGAGCGACGGCGTCAGCGCCGTGTCGGGCGACGGCACGGCGGGCGGCGACTTCGTCTTCAACCTCAACACGCTCGTCGGCGATGCCGACGGGGACGGCACGGTCTCGGTCGTCGACGTGAGCACCTACCGCAACGCGTTCGGCACCAACACCGCGTCGCCGACCTTCGAGATCCGGGCGGACATCGACGGCGACGCCATCGTGGATTCGGACGACACGGATGTGCTGCGGGCCCGGCTCGGGCGCGCCCTGCCCGCCGGCCAGCCTCCGCTGACCTTGCCGTCGCCCCCGGCGGCCGGCGCGTTCGATCCGGTCACGGTGACCGGCAACCGCGTGATCATGGTCTCGCCGACCCAGGTGGTGAACGGATCGCTCGACCTCACCGTCGAGTCGGGCGACGGCTCGCCGGTCGACCTCGTGAACTACTCGGTGCGCGTGCGGCTGAGCGGCCCGAGCGCGGGCCAGAACGTCACGCTGACCGGCGGCGGCGAGGCGGGGACGAACCCCGCGGCCGCGGCCCCGGTGCTCAACGAGCCCGGTGACGGCAGCCTGCTTCCGGACGAGTATTACCTGTCGACCGTGAACCTCGTGCCGAACCCGGTGCTCATCACGCCGGACGGCGGCGGGCTGATGCGCGTGGACTTTCAGGTCCAGCCTTCGGTGCTGGGCGTCTACACGGTGCAGATCATCAGCGGGTCGACCCTCGACACGGCGCTCATCGGCGACTTCACGGACGCGACGGTGGCGTTCACGACGGTCGATCCGACGATCACCGTGACGATCCCCGGCGATCTGAACGGCGACTTCACGGTCGGTGCCGACGATCTCAGCATCGTGCTCGCCAACTTCACGCGCAACGTGCCGGTGGGTGACTTCCTCCAGGGTGACTCGACCGGTCCCGGCGGTCTGCCGGACGGCGTCGTCGGCGCCGCGGATCTGAACATCGTGCTTGCGAACTTCACCAACAGCGTCGTACCGCCCACCGCGCGCTACGACGATCTGTTCGGCGCGATGTCGTCGGCGGCGTCCTCGTCGCGCGGGGCGACGCCGGCGGAGCGCGAGACTGCCGGCACGCCGGGATTCGGCGACTACCTGGCCAGGTTCCGCAGCGTGCTCGACGCGGCGCGCCGAAGCGAGGACGGCGTCTCGAGACCTTCGTGGATCGATGAACTGCTCGATGCCAGGAAGCGACGCGCCGACGACCGCATCGAGGACCGGGTGCTCTGACGCGAAATGGACGGCGCGTTTCGCGATCGAGCGCGCGACCTGCGTCCGAAATCCTGAATCCCGGACGAATCGCCGACGGGGTCGCACGCTCGAAAAATTTTGTAAATACTTGTAAAATGTTGTGTTACGGTGTAATAGGTCCGGCCGGCCGTCGCGAAATCCGGACGGAATCCGCTTGAGGGTGACACGCGTGCCCTAGACTCGAACAAGGAGGCCGCCATGCGCTACCTGACCGTCAACACGTGGATCCTCATTGCCGCCATCGTCGTCGCGGGATTCGGTTTCGGCTGCAACGGCGCCCAGACCGGCGCGCTGCTCGGCTCGGCGATCGGCGCGGCCGCCGGCGCCGGGATCGATCACGACCAGCGCGGGCGCGGCGCGCTGATCGGCGCGGGCATCGGCGCCGTCGGGGGATACATCTTCGGGAACGAGGCCGACAAGTCGCCGGACGGCTCGTGGTGGCCGCAGACGCGCAGTCATGGCGGCGAAGGTCATCGCTACGCGCCCGCGTCCGCGGAGGTGCACTACAGCTATCAGCGCGGCTATCACCATCCGCGCTGCAACGTGTACTAGTCTAAGCGCCCCTTCCAGGCCCTTCAGTCCGGGTTGATCGCCGCGCCGGCTTGCGGCTCGTCTTCGATGACGAGGTCGAGCCATGGCGCGGATCGATCGGCGGGAATCGGCCGACCACTCGCCCGCCACCCATGCCATGACGCCATGCGCGCGCGTGATGCCTCGGCGAGCACGTCGACGGCGCGGGATGCCTGCGCCGTCAGCGTCGCCGTGAACTGGCGGAGGACGGCGCCGAGATCGTTCGTGCCCACGATGCCGTCAGGCGTGAACGGGTCGCCGACGCTGCCGCCGGCGAGATCGCATTGCGAAGCGGCCCCGACCGGCACGATGGTCGTGAAACCGGCGAGGCAGGCGGCCAGGTCCTCGGTGCCTACGACGAAATCGCCATCCGTGTCTCCGGCAAGAACGTTGAACGCGAATGTGAATGCGCCGCCCGCGACGCCGTCACCGGAGACGGTGCTGACGCCGTCGGTCCACTCGCCGTCGAGCGCGTTGCCCGCGAGGTCGACGACCGCGTCGCCCAGCGTCAGCCGGTAGCCGTCGACGTCGGCGAGATCGCGGTCGAACCGCCATGTCGCGGTGAGCGCGGCGGGATCCCAGGTCATCGACGCCGTGACGGGACCGGTGACGGCGCCCGTGATCGCCAGGTCGGCCGCATCGACGACGACGGTGCGGTCGAACACGACGGCCAGCTCGTCGAGGCCGCGGTACGGCAGGGGGCGCAACTGCTGCAGGTCACCGAGCGGAAACGCATACCTTCCCGTGCCGAGCACGTCGCTGGTCCAAGTCGAACGCCGTGCGTGGATGGCGACCACCCTCGGTCCCGGCGGGTCCGCGATGTTCGCGACGAGGGCGTACTCACCGGCGCCTGACGCGGCCGAGACCTCCACGATGTAGCTGCCGGTATCGGGAGCGGCGAACGACACGATTCCCGAGCCGTCATCGGTGGCGACCGGCTGGCCGGACGGATCCGTGACGACGAGGCGTGGTGCCAGGTCATTGACGGGGCTGGTCGCCGGATTGCCGAAGGGCGTCAGGGCGGAAACGGTGACGTCGGCGTTGCGCAGCGCATCGATCCGGTATCGGTCCGTGTCGCGCGGCGACGCGATGACGCTGATCACGATCTCGTAGGGGCCGGTCGATCCGATGAGTCCGCTGCCCGCGATCCCGGGATCGTAGGCGACGTTGGCGAAGCCGCTGATCCCCACGTAGTACGCGCCGGTCGCGCTGGCCGTGAAGTCGATGTAGGGCTCGGTCGTGAACGGTTCGCCGGGGGCGGGATTGTCGTCGCTCACTGCGAGCTGCCCCCCCTGGGCGTCGAAAAGGCGCAGCATCGGGTCGAGCGCCGAGCCCAGCGACGCGGCGTCGACGTCGATCGTGACGCGGTCGCCCGCGACGAGATCGACGCGGACGAGGTCGACGTCGAGGCCCAGGTCCGCCAGCGCGAGGTGGTCGCCGATCACGCCTGCGTCGAAATACGTCGCGCCGCCCGCGCCCAGCCCCGAGCCGACCGCCGTCGCGATCGTGTCGTTCGGTTCGTCGGCGAGCGCGCGGGCCGGCGCCGCACCGATCCGGATCTCGATGTTGTATTGGCCCGTGGATCCGGGCACGCCGCTGCCGTCGACGTTCGGGTCGTACTCGAAATTGTCGAATCCGCTGACCCCGACGTGGTACGTGCCCGCCGCGTTCACGGTGAAGTCGATATACGGGTCGAACGTGAAGACCTCCCCGGGGGCCGGGAGGTCGTCGACCACCACCAGCTCGCTCCCGGACGCGTCGAACAGGCGAAGGACGCTGTCGAGCGGTGATGCGTTGGTCTGCGCGTCGACGTCGACCGTGATCCGATCGCCGGCTTCGAGATCGACGCGGATCAGGTCGACGTCGAGGCCCGAGAGGCCGAGCGCGGTGTTGTCGCCGATCGTGCCGGCGTCCGTGAAGATGCTGCTGGCCGACCCGATGCCGCTGTCGACGGCGGTGGCGATCGTGTCGTTGGGCTCGTCCCGGATCGTGCCGGGTGGCGTGCCGGCTCCTGCGCCGACATGCCCGAGCGCCGGCAGGTCGCGGTCGATCGCGCGCAGCACGCCATCCGGCGTGTCGTTCGGCTCGAGCTCGAAGGCGAGCGATTCGGTCACCACGAGTGCATAGGCCCCGGTCTGCGACGACGTGAAGCGGACGGTGTGGACGCCGTCGCCCGGCGCGACGGCACCGGCGATGACCAGGTCGTGATTCAGCGCCGCGGGATCGACGCCGGGCGCCGGCGGCTGGTTCGCGGCCACCAGGGCGCCGGTCGGGTCCAGCAGCTCGACCTGCGCGCCGCCGAAGTCCGCGCCGTCGAGGCCGGTGACCACGACGTCGATCGGTCGGTCGGCGCGACCGGTGAGGTCGATCAGGTATTCATCGATCTCGACGCCGCCGTTCGGTTCCGCCGCGCCGACGACCGCGTAGCGCCGCGCCGTCGCGATCGGTGAGATCATCGACGCGTCGATCGGAAGCTCGTTGCCGTCCGCGGTGTCTGCCCCGGCTGCCTGCGCCTCCAGCGATGCGTTCCGCCAGGCGTCGAGCGCGAACGTGGTCGTGTCGGAGCCGCCGACGCGGACGGTCCAGGTGCCGTCGGCGGTCGCGACCACCGGTCCGACCACGGCAGGCAGCCCGAGTGCGGGAGCAATGACCGTTGCGGTCTCGCCGATCACCTCGACCTGGAGCAAGACGTCGGGCGCCGTCGGCGTCGCCACGACTGACAGCGTCTGACCTTCTTCGACGCTGAAGCTGAATGCGTCCGTATCGTCGCCGGCGTCCAGAACGCCCGTGTTCTCGCTGATCGACACCACGCTGCCCAGCGGCTCGACGCGTCGGAACGGGGTGCCCGCGGCGACGGTCGCGCGATCGACCACGAAGTCGACGAAATAGTCACCGTCGGCCGTGCCGTCGCCCGTCGGCGTGCCGTCCTGGTTCGCGCCGCGCGGCTCGCCGTCGAGATCGTTGCCGACGTCGTCCTCGAACGCGTCGTCGCCCGACGTGAGCGTCAGTCGGTAGAGGCCTTCTTCGAGCGCCGGGAATTCAGCCTGGAACGTGCGCGCCAGGCCGTCGTAGGACACGGCGTCCGCGGGCACGGTCGTGCCCAGCGTCGTGTTCTCCAGTAACACGTCGCCGGCGCCGGGCGTGCGCAGGCCGCGCCCCGCCCGCGCGAAGACGCGCAGATCATCGTCGAACCGCGCCTCGAAGCTGAGCGGCGCCGAGTCGAACCGGCCCGCCGCCGGGTACGGCTCGCCGTTCCAGAACGTGTCGAGAACGATCGGCCCCTTGCGATCGAGCGTGAACGAGCCGGTGAACGGCGCAACGCCATTCGACTTCAGGTCCTGGACGGCGCCGGCGGCGAGGCTGACCGTGTAGTTGCGATCGCCGGTGTCGGCAGAGGGATCAGGATCGAACTCGAGCGTGTCGGCGTCGATGCGACGCACCTGGAGTGCCGCCAGGCCGCCGACGACGAGATCCCCGGCGTCGATCGAGGACACGAGGATCGGCTCAGAGAAGTCGATCCGTATCTGCGCGGGAAACGCCGGTAGCGCCGTGCCGTCGACGGGGCTCGTGTCGACCACGGTCGGCGGCGCCTGCGCCCCCGTGGCGCCGTCGATACGAAGCACGTACGTGCCGCCGGTGTCGTTCTCCGTGGTCACGACCGCACGGTACGCGCCGGTGAGCAGTGCCGAGTACGTCAGTGCGGCATTGCGCCCGTCCGGCGCCGAGTTGTCGTCCGAAGCGACCGCCGCGCCGGTGGGATCGATCAGCTCGATGCGCGGATCCGGCGCGTTGACGAACTCGAGCGGACCGTCGGCGAGCGTCAGCGTCTCGAGGGCGAGCACGTCACCGTCGTTGACGGCGAACCGGAACCAGTCCTCGTCCGGGGCCTCGATGAGCTTGAACGCGCCGACGTGCGTGCGCCAGCGCGTCCCGCTCGCGTACTCGCCGGTGAACCAGGCGGTCAGATCATCGACCGGATCGATCGACATCGCGCTGTAGTCGCCCCACCGGTTGAAGTCGTTGAACCCGCTTCCCGAGACGAGGGTGTGCTCGCCCTGGGGCATGGTGCCGAGCGGGTCGTCCGTGCTGCGCCCCGTGTACCGGATGCCGGGCGAAAGGGTGCTGGACGAGACGTTATATCCCAGGATGATGTTGCCCGCGCCGTCCATCGCGATCGCGCCCATCCACCGGTGGTGCGCGTCGGGTGCGACCGTGCCCTCCTGGAACAGCGTCCAGGGGCCGCCGCCGCTGCGACGAAGCTCGAACCAGCGCACGCCGGCGCGGTCGGTGCCGTCGACGTCGACGGTGAAGTTGCCGACGAGCGTCTCGTGTCTGGTGAAGTTCCGGTACTGCAGCCGGTGCATGATGACTTCGCGAAGCGGATCGAGCGTCACGGACGTGCCGGGCTGCGGCACGCACTCGAAGGAGACGAGGCCGCAGAGGTCCGATTCGAACTCCGCGACGGGCACGTCCGCGATCTGGGTGAACCCTGCGTTCGCCGGTGTCTCGAAGTCGGCGCGGAACTGCCAGATTTCGAGGAAGTCGCGGGTCGGGTCGTTGCCCCCCGGCGCGTGCGCCTCGTCGTCGCGATGGCGCATGAAGTAGTTGGGCGCGTCCGCGGGCGGCGCCGGACCGTCGAGATCCGACGGCGTCAGCGCCTGGAAGTCGAACCCGGGCAGCCGCGGCGCCGTGAACCGCTGGGACGGGCGCGCGGGCAGGCCCTGCAGCATGCTGGTCCGGTCGAACGCGTAGACCGCGGGGCTCCCCTCATTCGTCGAGACGTAGTACGCATCGGGCCACACCGCGAACTTCGGGTAGTCCGGGAAGCCCGGCGTCTCGAAGCCGTAGTAGTGCCAGAGATTGTCCGTGGGGTCGCTCGTCTGCGAGATGTAGACGTTCAGGGCGTTGCCCACCGCGCGGTCGGTGAACTCGGACAGCAGCCAGCGATCCGCGAGGTGGTCGTACAGGACGATCGGATCGCCGAAGCCGCTGGCGCCGAGCGAACCGGGCGGCGCCAGGGTGTCGAGCACGATCGGCCCGAGCGCCAGGCTTCCGTCGCCCTTGTTGTAGATCGTGAACGTCGTGCCTTCCGGGGCGTTGATCATCTGGATGTAGTGATCGGGCCCGATGTCGCCGACGGTGTCGGGTGGCTGCACGCCGTTGAAACCCTGGCCGGCGAAGCTGAGCAGGGGCGTGCCGAACGCGCCGGATCCGCCGGCCGGATCCGCGGCCGCGTGGCCGAGCGCCGTCGTGGCCAGGGAAAGGTCGTCCGCGGTATCGAAGTCCCCGTTCGGCTCGACGTCGAGGACGGCATTGTGCGTCACGACAAGGCTGTAGTCGTCCGCCGCCGAGCCCGTGATCCGCACGAGCACTTCGTTCGATGCCCCATCGGTGGTCGTGTCGAGGAAGTTGCGGATGAGGCTCGACCCGTCGGCTGCGCGGACCCCCGTCGCCTGGAGCACGCCGAGGTCGTCGTACAGTTCGAGGCTCAGGTCGGCGCCTGACGTCAGACGAAGGCTGACGAGGTCGGCGTCGTCGAGGGACACGGCGTACCAGTCCGCCGTGTCACCCGGTGCGTCCAGGCGACCGAGCACCGCCGATCGCGCGCCGTCGCCGATCGGAACGGCGCTGCCGTCGATGGACCGCGCATTGGCCGGAAGATCATTGGCCGCGGCGCCGAGCGTCTCACGCTCGACCTCCGAGTTCAGGACGAGACGAAGGTCGTAGTCGCCGGCCGTGTCGTCGGCGCCGCGCACCACGATCGAGTAGACGCCGGCCGATGAGACCCATGCAGGTGACACCACGACCGGTTCGCCCGGTGACGCGGCCGACGCAGCGCCGATGACCGCGCCGGCCGGATCGAGCAGCGTCACTTCCGGCGCCAGGGTGCCGTCCGGCTCGACGACCACGGTGAGTGCCTGGTCGGGGTCGACCGGAATCGTGAGGTGGTCGAGGTCGCCGTCGGCGTCGATGGTGCCGGCGCTGCCCGTCTCATGAATCAGGCTTCCTTCCGGGGTGACGGCGGTCAGCGGCACGGGCAGCGGCGCGGTGACCAGCCGGGTGCTGAACACGAGCACGAAGTCGCCGCCCGGCACGCCGTCGCCGGAGGGCACGGTCGTTACCGGATCCGGCTCACCGTCGAGGTCATTGCCGTCGGGATCCTCGAACGCGCCGTCGCCGCTCCACAGGACGAAGACGTAGAAGCCGTCGGTCAGCCCGGGGTACTGCACGTCGAGCGAGGATGTTTCCGGGTCGTAAGCAAGCTGCAGTGGTGCGATGACGCCCTGCGCGGCGCCGATGAGGCGCAGGTCGGCGGCGTCGAGGCCGGAAGCTTCGAGCGGCTCGTCGAAGCGGATGCTCAACGTCAGCGGCTGCAGCGCAGGGACGATGTCGCCGTCGAGGATCGACGAGGCGATCACGCTCGGTCCGGTTGCGACGCCGGCGCCGGCGAGACCAGGCGCTGCGGCCTGCGTGCACGCCGCCTGCGCCGGAATGTCATGTGATCCGATCTGCACGCACGCGGAATCGGACGAAAGGAGCACTCGGGCCTCGAGTGGCTCGAGGTGGCCGCAAACGCGCGCTTGGTGTCGTCGGCGGAGCCAACACAGGGGCGCCTGGATCATCCTTCCTCCAGGGTGCGACGATCACGACGCGAGATCCGTCGCAGGGGGCAGAGCGTTCATGACAGACGATAGCAGAACCGAAGCGCCGTTCGATTCGAATCAGCATGGATCATTCTGCAGCAGGATCGGCGGACTCGAGATCAGGATCGGTTTCTTCATCGTCCATCAGGCCGCTCGAGTCCGACACGGGGTGCAGGCCTGCCAGCCACGGCGCCCGCGCGCTCGCACCGTGCGACGCCTCGGTCAGCACGTCGGCACGCGGCAACCTCGCAAGGGACGTGGATAACGCGGCGGGCGGATTGGCGCCCCGGACCGCCGCCGGCGGCAGGACGTTGGTGAAGAACGCCAGCACGAGCGAGACGTCGTCCGTGCCCACGACGCCGTCGGGACTGCCGGCCGCGCCGGTCACGTCGCCCTGGAACGTGTCGCCGATGGGCACGTTTCGGGTGAAGTTCACGAGGACGCGCTGCAGATCGTTCGTGCCGACGGTCTCATCGGCGCGGTCGAGGTCGCCCGGAAGCACGTTGAGGCTGAACGTGAAATCGCCGCCTGCCCCGCCGTCGCCCGAAACGGTGCTGACACCGTCGGTCCACTCTCCGTCCAGCGCGTTGCCGACGATGTCGGAGGTCGTATCGAAGATCGACAGCGACAGGCGTTCGGGCCCGAATGCCTGGGGGAACGTGAGCGTCGCGGACGTCGTCGCCTGGTCGTAGGCGAGATCGAAGGAAACGCTCGACCCCAGGGCGTCGACGACCTGCACGTCGCCGGCGGCGACCGTGACATCCTCGTCGAAGCGCACGATCAGCCGATCGACGTTGGGATAGGGCACCGGATCGAACTGCGCCGTGGAGCCCGTGTCGATCCGAAGTCCGCCGACCCCGAGGCCGTCGGCGGCCAGCCGATCGAGAAAGGCGCCGGACCAGGTCGTGCCGGTGGCGAGCACCTCGGTGACGCGCGGGCCGACGATTTCGCGGACGGACGTTTCGAGCACGTACTCGCCTCGGCCCGACTCCGCGATGACCTGGACGAGATAGGTGCCGGCCTCGGCGGCGATGAAGCTGACCACGGCGTTCTTTCCGTCCAGGCCGTCCGTGTCGTGGCCGGCGACGGCGGACTCGGGGCTGATCACGATCAGCTCCGGGTCAAGGTCGTTGATCGGCGTGATGCCCGCATCGTCGAACACGGTTGCCGTCGTCACCGTGATCATCTCTCCCGCCTCGGCGACGAGCTGGTACAGGTCGCCGGACGGGTCGAGCGACACCGTCACTTCGAAGTCGTGGACCGTGTCCGAGCCTCCGCCGGGTCCCGTCGTGCTGTTGAGCGGATTGCCGTCGAGATCCAGGATCGACCCGTCGCCGTCCAGCGTGAGTCGGTACTGGTCCGGATCGAGCGGCGCAAACGCCGGGTCGATCTGGAGCACGACCTGTCGATCTCCGTCGAACACGGGCGTCAGGGCAATCGTCACGTCGTCGCCCGCGCCACCGCTGAATTGGTCGTCGGGACCGGCTCTGAGCAGCTGGTAGTTGGCGGGATCGGCAGCCGATATGGCGTCGAGCGTCTCCGAGAAATCGACCGTCAGCTCCGTGACGACCGCCTCGGTCGGGCCCGAGGGCGGATCGACGTCGGTGACGCCTGGGCCGACCAGTGAGAACTCCGGGAGGTCGAATGCCTCGGTGACGTTCAGGTTGTTGGGATTGCTGCCGTCGACCGCGCTGAGCCCCATTCCCCTGCGCGCGAAGGCCGTCCAGATGGCGCGCTGGTTGACACCTCCCGTCAGCGCCTGGTCGGCGAGGAGGATCGCGTCGCGCCCCTCGAGTATCGACGGGTTCGATGGCTGAAGCTTGAGCGCGTCCATGACGAGCTGCAGCGCGAGGTTGTTGCCGCTGGTGCCGCCGACGAGGTCCGGATCGAAGCCGAGGGCCGGGATGCTGGCGCCGTCGCCGTCGATCAGCAGCCAGTTGAGATCCCAGAGCGCCGAGGCCCACACCTCGCCGATGCCGTGCGGACGGTTGAGCGTCGCGATGTCTTCGAACGTCAGCGGGTTGACCGTCGGGTCGAAGCTGTAGGGGAAGTTGCGGATGCCGCCTCCGTCGGCCGGCTCGCCGAGCAGGTAAGCCGACAGCGGGTACTGATCGAGGGGAGCGTCCGCGGCGTTCTGGGTCAGCATGAGGGCGAAGAAGTCGCTCCAGCCCTCGTTCATCCCGCTGCTGTGCTGCGAAATGAGCGTGTTGACGCTGGATGGTCCGCCGGTCAGGCGCGTCGACACGCCGTGCGCGTACTCGTGGATGACGATGCCGTTGTCCAGTCCCGAGTCGCGGTTGGGCAGGCCGCCCGACGTCAGCGTCGCGGTGACGGCGTCGGTCGCAAGCGCCGCCTTGAGGTCCTCGCCGTGCCCGTGGCGCATGAAGACCGATGGAATGGTGATCGAGCCGCCGGTGCCGTCGTCATCCATCTGGATCAGCAGCCGGCCGGGACTGCTGTCGATGACGATGACGCCGATCGCGCCCGCGTCCTGCGCGTGGCGCACCTTCGTGACGAACGTGCACGTGCCCCGGTCGACGACAGCGATGCGGCCGCTCGCCTGCGCTCCGTTGGTGAGCGGGTCGCAGCCGATCACGGGCTCGACCAGGACCAGTTCGCCGGTGACGCCGGCCGGGGCTAGCGCCGGCCCGAACGCGGCGGGCGCTCCCACGTAATCCCCCGCGACGCCGACGGGCGCGCTCACCTGCACGAACGGTCCCGGAATCCATTCGAACATCTGCATGCGCGGCGCGATGCCATCGGGCGGCGTCGAGAAATTGGCGTTGCCGACGCCCGAGCCATCCTGAACGTCGGCCCGCACGGCATCGTTGCCGGCGCCCACGCCGCTGAAGTTGGTCTGCTGGAAGTTGCCGGCCGCCTCGTCGAACCCGTAATGGAAGAAGACGTCGTGAAGCAGGTTCGACAGGTAGAACACGTTGGTGATCGCCGCACTTTCGTAGCTTGGCGGGTCGAGCGCGAGGTCAATCGGGAAGTCGAAGTCGAGCGCCGCGCCGCCGCTCGGCCGGAAGCCGCCCGAATTGTTGGCATTCCGGTCTTCCTGGGCCAGGACGTTGTTGCCGCGCGTGTCGGTGAACTCGCCGGCGCCGACCGTGAGATTGACGTCGTGCCAGCCGAGCGGGGACGCGACCGGATCCTGCGGGTCGACCACCAGGGTGCGGGGGCCCTCATCGGGACTGTTCAGGGGATGTTCGAACACGCGGTACCGGGCGTGGCTTGCCCAGTCGGTCGTCTGCAGCAGATCGCCGTCGTGAGCGTGCACGCTCGTGTCGAGCCAGTGGTCGCCATCGGTCGTGCGCACCACGAAGCTCCATGCCGGCTCGATGCCGCCGTCGGGTGTCGGTACGTACTCGAGCCGGGCGGGAATGGGGTCGAACGAGACGCCGACGGGATCGAGCAGAAGAGGCACGTCCGGTCCCGCGACGGGAAGGATCGACGGCGTGGCCGACGTGGACCAGCCATGTTCCGCGGACAGGGCTTCGAACGCGGCGAGCGGGCTCATGACGAATTCGGTCGACGCTTCGTACTCCTGCAAACCCGTGATGAAGCTGCTGCCGACGTTCAGCACGCGGCCGTCGGTCGTCACGTTGATATTGATCTCCGCGTGACGAACCTCGAGGTCCCGGTGGACCTGGCGGAGGTAGAGGTGCGTCACGCCGGTGTGCGGGCTCTCGTACTGATTGATGACGGCGTACGAGTCGAGGTCGCCCGGCGCCAAGCCGAGATCCTCCGCGTGTTCGCGCAGGTATCGATCGGCGATCTCGATCGGCGTGAGACCGGGCGCGGCGGCGTCCGCGCCGTCCGTGAGATGATGCTTGGGCGGAATGTACGGCACGTCGTCGACGACGTGCGATGCGTGCTCGTCGCCCGCGGCGGGGGCAGGCGGCGTCGGATCCTCGCCGAGCATGCCGAGCGCCCCGCGGTTCGTGATGTCGCGCCGCGGGTCGGTGAGCGTGTTGTTCGGTTCGACGTCGAACGCCGCTCCGTCGGTGACCACGAGCGCGTACGGGCCATTGATGACCGACAGCAGCTCCATCGTGTAGATGCCATCCGACGGGACGACGAATTCAAGCACGGCGAGGTCGACGCCGGGGGGGCGAATCCCGAGGGGCTCCGACGATCCGGACGCGAGGTTCGTGCCGCTCTCATCGAGGATCAGCAGAAAGCTCGAGGAGAAGTCGGCACCGTCCAGACCGGTGAGGATCACGTCGATGCGCCGACCGGCGCGACCGGTGAGATCGATCGAGAAGCGATCGGTTTCGAGGGTCGCCGGTTCGGACTGTGCGACGACCGCGTAGCGGAACGGTGCCGCGCCGTTGGTGCCGAACGCGATCGCGGAGTGGTCGATGGCGAGGGCGAGGTTCGCCGCGGTATCTCCGATCTCGGCCTCCAGCGCGGCGTTGCGGTGGATATCGAGATCGTATGTCGTGACCGTGTCGCCGGCGACGCGCAGCGTGACCGACCCGTCCGCACCGATCGTCTGCGCAGGCAGCACCACCGCCGCGCCCGGCGCCGACGCGGTCACGGCGCCGCCTGCTCCGATCAGCTCGATCGTCAGGATGGCGCCGGCGTCGTTCGGGGTCGCGATCGCGGAGATCGTCTGGCCCGCCTGCGCGAGCAGGTCGAAGTGATCCTCGTTGTCGGCCGCGTCGATCGACCCGGCGTTGCCGCTGACCGCGATCAGTCCGCCCTCGAACCCGATCCGCTCGAACGTCGCGGCCGCCAGCAGGTCGGCGGCGAGCAGGAGACGCGGCTCGAGCGCGTCCAGGCCGGACGCCTCCGCCGTTGGGGCGCAGCGCAACCGCCTGCCGTGACGGCATCCTCCCTGTCGTAAACCACGCCGCATCTCAACTTCCAAGGGGCGATCTCATCAAACCCTTACCACCCGTAGGGGTAGCGGTCCACCGCGGCGGGTCATTATAGGCGCCTCGGGACGAAGGATTGCCGGTTGTGACGGGTGTGCGGACGGGATCGGGCGGCTCAGCCGGATCGGCGGACCGCCTGGCTGTTGAACGAGATGACGATGCGGTCCTTCGTGCCGCGGTAGGGCAGCGCGCTGTGAAGCAGGTACGAAGGGAACAGAACGAGCAGACCGTCTTCGGGGGTGATGTTGTACGTGCCGGTGCGCATGTATTCGTTGCCGACGTCCCAGTAGGAGCCGCCGTAGGCGATCGGCGAGTAGAACCGGTTACCGCCGTTGCGGCCCCCCCCGGTCTCGTCGGGCTCGTTGGCGTCGCCCGCCTGGGCGTAGTAGATGCCGCACCAGGAGCAGTTGTGGTGATGATGCGCGTCGTGGTAGCCACCGTCGTTGGTGATGTGGAACCAGCTTTCGGTGGCGCAGACATTGATCTGCGACGGCTCGAACCGGTTGTTGTTGACCTGCGCGATCGCGGACCGAAGCGTGCTGCCGATGAAGGCGATGAGCTTGCGCAGGCCGGGATGTTCGGAGTTGAACAGGTCGAACCTGCTCTCGAAGAGCCCCTCGCGCGACTTCGCGCCGGGCGCGACGCCGCTGGCGATGCTGGTCGTCTCCTGTGCCCGCAGCGCGTAGAGATGCTCGATGACGCCCGGCGCCTCGGCCGCATGCTCTTGCCAACGTGCGTAGAAGAGCGTCGTGGCCCAGATCTGGCTGGCGGAGAACTGCGCTGGCGGCATGACTCGATTCTAGCAGCGGCAGCGCCGATCGTCTCTCACGGAGGCGCGGAGGCACGAAACGCCGCGGCTGAAGTGCACGGCTTCGATGCTGCCTGCAACGGGATGCGCGCATTCACCTGTCACGGTGCGCGCCACGCCCTCTTCACTCGAAGCATCGCCCCGCCCAGCAGGTTCCGGTCCAGCGCCTTGAGCCTTCCGCGCCAGTCGCGCCCTTCGTCGGCGCGGCGGCGCCGGTAGTAGAGCGCGAGCTTTTCGTGAATGATGTCGACCAGGTCGTCACGACCCATCCGGGTCAGCGGCTCGACCAGGTGCTGCCAGTCGTCGTCGGCGCTGTAGATCTCCGTGCGCCGCATAAGGTCGGCGGAGACGTCGTCCGGCTCGAACGTCGCGCAGCGGTGCAGGGCGCCGTGGACGAGAAGCTCGGTCATCGTGCGCACGCATTTTTCGCATTCGCCGCAGTTGAGGCCGCGGCGGAAGGGCATGTAACAGGAGCGAAGGATCCGCATCGCGACGTCCCAGTTGGCGATGATGCCGACCTTGTCGAGCCGTGAGAACCGCAGGCCCTCGTGGTGGATCGTCATGTCGGCGCTGCTGTAGCAGGCGTCGAGGTCGGGGTGCGATCCCCACGGGGTCAGGTCGAGCGCCTGGAAGCTGGAAGGCAGCAGCATGCGGCGCACGCGCCGGGAGAAGGCGTGGGCGATGGAACAGAGCGCAGCACCGTGGAACCGGTGCACGAAGAAACCGTCGTCATCGTCGAGGTGCCGAACGTTCGTGTGCACGGGAATGAGCGTGACCCCGGCATCGTCGACGAGGGCGTCGAGCGTTCGGCAGGCAAGCTCGAAGTGGTCGCGATTGGAATCCTCGTGCTCGTAGCCGCCGATGTCGAAGCCGTGGACGATGAGGCAGTCCGTGACCGCGCCTTCGTGGTCCTGCGGAAAGCACAGCCGGTTGTGTCGCAGCGTGGACAGCGCATCGACGCCTCCGGACATGTAGCAGCCCGTGCGCGGCGGGGCGACGGGCGCGGGTGGCGCGAATCCGTGCGCGGCCTCGATCGTGACGTCGTCGTGTCTATCCGGGTCGTACCACCGGGCAAGCCACTGCTGCGCCGACGCCAGGCCGTCACGAAGCCGCGGACAGATCGAGCCGTCCACGTGCACCCGACGTTCGCAATGTTGCATGGCCGGCACGAATGCGGCGGTGAGGAACGCGTTCGCGTTCGGTACGAGCTGTTCGCGATACCGCGCATCGGTATCAACGAAAAGCGTGCGCGCCGGCCGGTCGCAATCCTCCCATTCGACGCAGGCCTGGAGTCTTGCCGTCGCGCCTGTCGTCGCGGATTCGATGGAGTGGATCTTCAAGGAGTCAAGAGTCGAAAAGTCGAAGAGTCGGACCTGTCGAACGTGCGGGGATCGAGGGCCGTCAGACGACAGACGTAACCTGTAACGCGAATACGATACTGCCTTCCGCCTTCTGCCTTCTAGGGTCTGTCTCAGAACTCTGCCGCGGGCCCAAGACCGAGCGAATCGTCCGTTGGCAAGGAGGCCGAAGCAGGCGATGTCGCGGTGCATCGTCGATGGAGGCC
>NYZC01000281.1 GCA_002686995.1 Phycisphaeraceae bacterium
CCATCGACGATGCACAGCGACATCGCCTGCTTCGGCCTCCTTGCCAACGGACGATTCGATCGGTCTTGGGCCCGCGGCAGAGTTCTGAGACAGAGCCTACTAGGGCATCAACATGCCGCCGTTGACGTGGATGATCTGTCCGCTGACGTAGTCGGCGGCCGGCGACGCGAGGAAGACCACGAGTCCCGCCATTTCGGCGGGCGTGCCGATGCGCCCCAGCGGAATCTGGGTCAGGTAATCGTCACCTCGATCGCGCAACGCCTCGTAAGTCATGTCGGTGTGCACGATGCCGGGCGCGACGGCGTTGACGGTGATGCCGTACGGCCCCAGCTCGTTGGCCAGCGATCGGGTCAGCGAGCTCACGCCGCCCTTGGCGGCGGCGTAATCGGCGTGCCCGCTGCGGGCCCCGCGCACCGCCGCCACGGACGAGAAGTTGATGATCCGGCCGCTTCGGCGATGGATCATGAGCCGGCTGGCGGCCTGGCAGGTGTGAAACGTCCCGCTCAGGTTGACCGCGAGCGTCTGGGCCCACTGCGACTGCCGCATCTCCCAGATGCGCGCCACCGGCCAGACGCCTGCGCAGTTGACGAGGATATCCAGGTCGCCCAGCGCCGATTCCGCCTCCTCCACGAAGCGCTGCGCGTCGTCAGGACGGGCCACGTCCACCTGCATCGGCACCAGCTTCACGTTGCCGGAGCAGGCGTGCTCGCACAGGGATCGGGCGGCGTCGGCCCGACTGCGGTATCCCACGACGACGTTGGCTCCGGCGCGGGCCAGGGCCTCCACCACCGCACGGCCGATGCCGCGTGATCCCCCGGTGACCACTGCGTTGCGCTGCGCCAGGGCGTCCGACCGAAATGTCAGGGGTGCGTCCATCGCCGGGACTTCAGTCATCCGACCATCTTATGGCGATCGTCATCAGCGGCTCCTGCCGGCCGCCCAGGCGCGCGTAGGCTTCGACGACCTGGTCCGGTCCGACGGTGTCGCTGAGCAGCGGTCCGACGCGGACGCGGCCCGCCGCGAGCATCGACAGCGCGGTGCGTCCGTCGCTCCGGTGGGTGAACAGCGCGCCCTGATCCTCGACGGCGGCGCGCATCGAATCGTGGGCACCGATGACGGTCAGCCCCTTCTTGTGCACGTCGCGGTAGAAGTTGACCTCCTTCGTCGTGCCGCGCGTCGAGCCAAGGAGGATCACGCGTCCGAGGCGCGCGGCCAGACCGAACGCGGTGTTCACCGCCTCCGGCGCGCCGGTCGCCTCGATCACCACGTCGGTCGCGGCGTCACCGAGCGCTTCGGGACCCTCGCAGACGGTATCGAAGCCGCACGATTCGGCGAGCGCCCGCCGCCACGCCACCGGGTCGATGCCGACGACGCGCGTGGCGCCGGCCTCGCGCACCAGCTGGCCGGCGAGATTGCCGATGATGCCCAGGCCGAGCACCGCGACCGACTGGCCGGGGCGGATCTCCGCCTTGCGCACGCCCTGCAGCGCGATGGACACGAGCCGGAACGCCGCCGCGTCGCGCGGATCGAGGCCCTCGGGAACGCTCCAGCACGCGGCCCCGTCGAGCACCGCGTGGGATCCATGCCCGGCCGGGACCGCGACGAGCTGACCCTCGCGGCAGTCGTCCGTGTCCGGGCCGACCGCGGTAATCCGTCCGGACGCCGAGTAACCCGCGTACGTCGGGAACTCCGTAACGGCATTCGGCATCATGTGGAGAAACGCCAGTTCGGTGCCCGGCGAGATGACCGAGTAGAGAAGGCGCACCTGCACCTGTCCCGCGGACGGCGACGCCGCCTCGAACGCCTCCAGTTCGACCTTGCCCTTGTCGCGAAAGACGACGCGCTGTGCTTTCATGAGACCCGAAGTATAGAGCGATCCCGGCTCGGTGAATCAAGGCACGTTCGCCCCGTCCGCATCGGCCCGGGCGTATGCGCCTTCGACCAGCGCGATGATGGCCCGCGCCGTGCGACCGCCGGTCTGCGGCTCGGCGCCCGACTCGACGCAATCGAGGAAGTGCTCGACCTCCGGCCGCAGGTCGAGGCCCTCATCCGACTCCAGCAGCGTCATCTCGCCGTTCGCCGTCAATGCCGTGATACGGGTCTTCCAGGGGCAGCGCACGCCCTCGTTGAAGAAGTCGCCGTCGGGCGTGCTCGTGAGCGTCACCCAGCCGTCCCGGCACATCGCACGCATCGTGTACCAGGTGTTCGACCTGGGGGATCCCCACGTGTGCCGGGTCATGCCGATCGCGCCCGACTCGAACTTCATGATCGACGCGGCCGTGTCCTCGCCTTCCATCTCGAGCCCCGTGCTCGTCCCGACCATCTCCGCGTGCCGGACCGGCCCGGCGATCCAGAGCATCGGGTCGATCATGTGCGGACTGCTCGAGAAGAACACGCCGCCGCCCAACGTCTCCCGGCGGCTCAGCCAGCCGAGCGCATAGCCCTGCATCGACTCGTCCATCAGCGCGTCCAGCATGCAGAGCGGTCCGTACGCGCCGTCCGTCACATGGCGCCTGAATGCCTGCATGCATTGCCGATAGCGATGCGGCAGCGCGATCATCAACGTCCGACTGGCGCGCTCGGCCGCCTCGATCATTTCGTCGCACTGCGCGAGCGTGTTCGCCATCGGCTTCTCGAGCAGCACGTGCCGGCCGGCGGCGAGACACTCCAGGGTGATCGGGTGATGCAGATGGTGCGGCACGATCGCGATCACCGCGTCGACGTCGCCGAGCCCTTCGCGGTAATCGGCAAGCGGGCGGCAACCGGCGTCATCGGCGATGTGCCGCGCTTTGTCCGCGTCCGGATCGGCCGCCCAGACGATCTCGGCCCGGTCGCGCAACCCGCGCAGTGCCTCAACATGAAACGGCGCGAACCAACCGCAACCGATCAGGCCGATCCGATGAGCGCTCATCGACGCCCTCCCGGAAAGCGCTTCGCGTTCGCAGGCTCATGATCGGCCATCACCATTTCGTACCTCTTCCTGCGCTTGATCGCGATCGAAAATCGCCCCAGATCGTACATTGACGGGAGACACGGGTCAGCCCATGTCGCGCGCGGACCTCGCCCGCTCGGCTTGCGTGCCGTCGCTCTCGAAACCCTGCGCCAATCCTTGATGGTGCGTCGCCGAACCGGGGCGCGCCCTGCCCTGGTGGGGCGGGATCAGCTCACCGTCGCCGTCTCAGTATCGCGCCCGCCGCGGTCGCGACGAGCAGGTGCAGCACGCCGGGCTCCGGGATCTCCATCAGTGCTCGGATCGTGGAGTTGTTGCCCCAGTCGTTCCACTGACCGTTGGGGTGCCAGTTGATGACGGCATGATTGGCATTCGTGCCGCCGTTCGGCTCGTTCGAGCCCCAGTTCAGGAAGGTGACCGGCTCGCCGCTGCTCCATTGCCAGTTGCCCTCTGAATTCTCGTCGGTCAGACCGATCCACAGGTTGTCGGGGAAGTTCACATGAAGCCAGTCGTTCTCCTCCTGGCTGCGGACGGTGGCAAGGTGCCCGCCGTAGGACTGCGCCATCGCTTCGCCGCTGTGCCAGTCGGCCAGCACGGGGGTCTCCGCATAGGACCGGCCGTTCGCCGGGTTGAGAACCCAGATGACCGCGGTCGCATTCTGGGCCGCGAGACAGACAACGAGGATCAGCAGACAGAGCGATCCGGTTCGATTCGATACGAACGGCAAGTGGCACCTGACTCAAGCCTCTGCCATCCTGGTAACCGCTCACGGAGGCACGGAGACACGGCGGGGGCACGGAGATTCAATTCTCTTGGCGCGCCTTCATCGCCCGATCGAGCTCGCGCGCGATCATTTCGTTGTCCACGAGTGACGTGTGGGGATCCTCGAAGGCCGTGACGCGATTGGTCGCGGGATCCCAGTCGACGGGCCCGTACCGCCCGGGCTGCGACGTCTCGCGGCGTATCTGGTCGAGGACGTCGCCGCTGTTGTAGTGCCAGAACTCGCCGGGGTAGTGCATAAAGCCCCGCGCTTCCATGACCTCCGTGATGACCTGCCGGTTCCGCAGGTGCTCGTCGGCGACGAACGGCGACAACATCGGCGTGCGCTCGTCCATCGTGAGATAGCCCCCGCCCCGGTCCAGCTCGACGCCGTCGTCCCGACGAAAGACGCTGATGTCCACGGCCGCGCCGCACAGATGCGTGCCGGTAAGCGGAAACTGGGCGATCAGCACCATGGATCGGCGCTGCACCAGATCGAGGGGCGGCCGCTCCCCACCGCACTCCCAGACGCATGACGCGACGATCCGGTCGAACGCGTTCGACTGGATCGCCAGCGCGGTCTGCATCCGCCGCGTCCGGAACCCTTCCTCGATACGCATCACCCAGCCGCGCTCGTTCATGTCGTGGCCGATCGCGATCAGCGACTCGATCAGCTGCTCCCGAATGAAGTAGATGCGATCGAAACGGTCGGCGAGCTTCGTCTCGCTGAACGTCATCTCGACGCCGGCCCGTTCGACCGCCTCGGGAATCGAGGCCAATCCCTCGCCGCACTCCTCGAGGGGGTACCGCGTCATCTCGCTCAACAGCGCATGACTGCGCTCCATGTGCTCGATCCAGAACGCCCGTCGCCGGTCTTGATCGTCCATGCGCCAAAGGATACCCCATACCCCATACCCCGCTCCCTGTACCCTGTGCGCATGCGATCGCTCACCGTGGACGGCGTGCTGGCGCAGAGCCGGGTGGTCCTCAGGCTGACCGACGGCGCGTACCTGCGCCTCGGTCTGCCCGAGACCTATCGCTTCACAGACGGCAGCACTTGCGCTGCTCCGCATGACGTCACCGTCTGGACCTTCGATCCGGCTCGCACCGAGGTCCGCTGCGCCGAGCACGAGATCGCCGACGGCGCGTACACGGCGCGCTTTCGGGCCTTCGATGACGAAGCCGATTCGGGTCGCGTCAACCTCGAGGCGACGCTGCGACGGTCGGACGAGAGGGGCTCGGGCATTGCGCTCGCGGCATTCAGCCCCTGCCTGGCGCTCGACTCGTCCGAGGCCTTCGCGCAGGCGGGCAACTACGACGAATTGGTGGCGCGCATGTTCGTCACCGGCCCGAACGGTACCGAGCGTCTCTGGCGCTTCCCGCGCCAACCGGATCTGGATGGCCAGTTCAGCTTCCAGTGGTACGTGACCGACGACGCCGCACGGGCCGGCCTGGAAGAGCACCCGTGGGGCGTCTGTGACACGCTCCTCGAAGTGCCGTTCATCGGGACTAACAAGGCCGACAGCCATCTTTCGATCGCCACGACCTGGCAGGGCGCGAACGTCGTCGGGCAAGGGCCCCTCGACTGCCTGCACTGCGAGCCGGACACCTCCTCGCTACCGCCCGGACAGGAGCGCACGTGGCGCGGCGCGGTGTGGGCGAGCGAAGCGAACTTCGACGCAATCACGGAAGAAGCGCGGCGCCTCCTGGAGTCGTGGGGAGCATGACCACCACCGTCTTCGACAAGCTCACCCGCGCCGGCATGACCGACGGTCCGCATCCCGACTTCATTCCGCTGCGCGTCGAGAACTGGAAGGGTGTTCCGGGCCGAACCGTGTACGCCGGCTTCGGCGTCATGCTTCCCCAGGGCTGGCTTCCGGCCGATCGCGGCCTTTGCGTCGAGGACGATACGGGACAGGTCACGCCCTGCCAGGTCAACCGCCTGCATGCCTGGCCGGACGACAGCGCCCATTCCGTGCACGTCATCTTTCCCCTCGTCACCCCCACCGGGGAGCCGCGCGAATGGCGCCTCGTGCGCGCCGACGGCGCAGCGGGCGAAGGCATTCGGGTCGTCGAATCGGAAGAGCTGCTCAGGATCGACAACGGCGTCCTGCAGATCGATCTCGCCAGGAACCGTCCGCAGCAGGTCCGGCAGATCACGCGCGACGGCCGCGCGATCCTCGCCGGCGACGGCTTCAGCGTCACGCCGTTCCGCACGCGCATCGAGTCCGACGGGTCCTGGACCTATCCGATCGACTCCGCCCAGGTGACGACCGAGGTGCGCGAGAGCGGCCTCTATCAGCTCGTCGTGCATCGCACGTACGTCGTCACCGATCGTTACCGGCAGGAGATCGACTTCACGTTCTACCGGGACATGCCCCTCGTCCACGTGCTGGCCTGGGGCATCCGGACGGGCGAGCCGCCGGAAAAGCTGACGCACGAAGTCGCGGTGACGGCGGAGTTCGACGGAGAGGCCGAACCCATCCTGGCCTCGCGTTTCTGCCGCCGCCGCGGCCCTCTGGAAGACGGCGTCCTCAGCGTCGACACGCCCGAGGCGGGCACCGCGCATCTGATCCTTCCCTGGTTCCGCGAGTTCGGCATGGAGAGCCCCAGGAACCTCGAGGGCACCGGCGGCGACGGTGCCTACCGCGCGACCTGGTGCCCGGTACACTCCGGCGACGACAACGACTTCTCGCCGATGAACGCGCGATGGTCGATGGACCGCTACTGGCGCGAAGCGGCCCTCTGGATCGATGACGAATCAGCGCCGAGCGCCGGGGCCCTCGCCGCGCGTCAGCAGATGCGATTCGAAGGCGTCATCGTCGAACCCGCCGCGGCGCACGCCCCCGAGTCATTCGTCCTCGGCAGCGGCGTCGTCATGGAGGAGGACTTTCAGCAGGCCGTTGCGTTCGCCGAGGGCCTGATGGACTACCGGCTCAAGGAGGAATACCCGCGCGGTCTCGCCTTCAACCGGGACGTGCACAACTGGAATCCCGCCTACCTGTACGGCCACTACTGGCGCCACATCGTGCTCGATGCGCCCGGCGGCGGCACGGCGCCCCATGCGTGCAAGGGTGACTGGGGCGAGTGGCTGCTCGATCTCTACCGCATCACGCGCGACCCGCGCCTGCTCAAGCGCGTCCACCTGCAGGCTCGGGCGATCGTAACCGAGTACGCGGACGGGCCGTTCGTCGACCGCGGGAACCAGGGCGTCATCGGCCCGCGTGATGATGTCGGCGTCCAGCCGTGGCACGAGCAGGAACGCTACACCGAAGCGCAGCGCAACGAGATCGCCTACCAGTCCAACCTTTACGCGGCGCGCGACTGGCCGCTTCTGCACCTGATGTCGATCCGGACGGGCGACCGCACCTATTTCGATATCGCCCGCCTGGTCATGGACAATCTGCACAAGCACGGCACCGGCGGCGAAGGGTCTTACGAATTCCGTACGGATCGCGACCAGCATCGCATCGAGAACCTCTGCAAGGTCGCGGCGCTGTACGGCGACAAAGAAGCGCTGCGCAAGGCGGAGGTCACCGCCACGCCCGCGGCCAGGGAGGGAAAGCTTCCGCCGTGGAGCCAGGGCGGCGACCTCGAGCCGGCGATCCACGGCGGCCCGCCCGGCCGTTCGGGCGTCAACATGTACACGTCGCTGTACATGTGCGTGTCGTACCAGCTGCTGCACGAGATGACCGGCGACGAGGCCTACGCCACGGTCCACCGCGCGCTGCGGGACGAGACGTTGAAGTGGATCGACACTTACGACACGGACGGCGCGGGCGTGCCGACGATCGTTGAGCCCAATCCGGCGCCGAACCACATGATCGTGGCGGCGATCCAGCTCATGTCGCTTCTGGTCCACGACTACCTGATCACGCGCAACCCCGATGACCTGCGGCGCTACCGTGACTACCGCAGTTTCGTGCAGCGACATGGGCTGATCACGAACCCGTGGGGACCGGGCGAGTTCGCCCACACGGGGATCCATGCCTACACGATGGAACCGGGCATCGAGGACCAGGTCAGCAACTACCGCAACCACTACGCCAACCTGTTCGCGATCATCGACGTCTGCGGGCCGCGCTGGTTCTGGGCGGGCTGCACGTACGCGCGCATCCTGTTCGAGCCGAGCTACCACGCGGGACGGCGCCGACTCTCGATCGACCTGCCGTGGAAGCTTCCCGAAACGACCGATCCGCAGAAGAAGCAGTACGGTCTTCGCTGGCCGGGCGGAAAGCTGGTCTACCTCGGCACCGCGCGGCGCATTCATGTCATGGGCGGCTACGAGGGCGGCACCCTCGCGATGCGCATCCGCCTTCCGTGGAACTGGCAGCACCTGGCCTTCAAGCTGAATGGCCGTCCCGCCGACCTCGCGATCACGACGGTGAAGGAGACGTCGGCGCACTACGTGGACTACGAGGATTCCCGCCCGTTCAGCCTGGAAATCCGCAGGCAGGACTGACGGGGGCCTGAACGCCGCATTCTGCCGCAGGCCGCATCCGGCATCGCGGTCCGGCCCGATCGCCGCATTTGACTCTGCCTGGTCGCAGGAATAACGTTTCCGAACGGATTGGAGCGGAGGCCCCCACCCCTATTCAACAGACACGTTGTTCTTCGGCGCACGCGCGTCGACATACCCTTACCCCGACAAGGAGAATCAAAGATGCTGACCCCCACGAGAATCCTGACCGTCGTCCTGACCGTCGTTCTGTCCGTCGTTCTGCCGATGAGCGCCGCGCACGCCGGCTTCAACACCGTCTTCTTCGATGATTTCGAAGGCGACCTCAGCCAGTGGAACCTGAACCATCTTGCCGGAAGCTCCGTCTCGATCTCCAACGGCCAGATGGTCGTGGACGCGGACCAGGGCGATCCGCGCGGCTTTCTCCTCACCAACTACTCTCATCCCGCAGCGATCGGCGTCGCCGATCTTGCCGACGAGGGGCAGGTCTTCCAGCGCGTGTCGTTCGACGTGATCTCGTCCAACGCCGTGCCCGCCGGCGAGTTGCTTATCGGCGCCGTGCCGGGCTCCGGCTCCGACAACGTCAACGGCACGCACACGCTCTCGCCGCTGGCTTCCAACTCGGGTTCGGGCCTGGGTCACTCCCACGGCAGGTTCGAGCAGACCGTCGATTTCGGACCCGTCGGCTCCGGTCTCAACGGAACTTCCGACGAGTCGTCGGTCGGCAAGACCGTGCGCCTCGACTGGGTCAGGCGGCTCCCCGGTGAAGGCCAGCAGGTGCGCCGCGTCGAGATTTACTACGACGACATCCTGGAGTTCACGTTCGACGAACCGGTCGACGCCAGCCGTCTCGACTTCAACGCGGGCCACTTCGGGTTCTACCTGCTGCTCAACCGCGACTTCACGATCGACAACTTCCACGTCGAGCTCGCGCCCGAGCCGGCCAGCGCCGCGCTGCTGGGTCTTGGCGGGCTGATGATGATGCGCCGTCGGCGCTGAAATTCCGCACGGGGACGTGGGGCGACGTGTCGTATAGAATTCGGAGTCGATGCGCCATGTTCGCCCCCATCCTCGCGCTTTTACGCTGATCGAGCTGCTCGTGGTCATCTCGATCATCGCGCTGCTGATCGCCCTGCTGCTTCCGGCGATCAAGCAGGCGCGGGAGACCGCGCGCCGGGCGACGTGCCTCAGCGGCCTCCGGCAGTTCGGCATCGCCGCCCACAGCTACGCCGCCGATCACGAGCAATGGCTGCCCGAGGGTCATTGGGGCGAGGCCAACTCGATCCGCAACTTCATGGCGTTTCGCGACGAGGGCGGCATCACGCGCGACGCGATGCGCTGTCCCTCGGGAGACCCGGTCTGGGACGACAGCGGCTTCGCTGACAGTTGGGATGCGCAGGTCGCGTACAGCCCCGGCGCCAACCCCCTCGGGTACTCTTACTACAACTACTGGGGCGGCGTCGGCGGTCTGCCCGAGAGCCTGGGTGGCACCTACTTCGGATGGGTGCCGCGAAACTTCCTCGCCTTCGACGACCCGGGCATGCCCACGCGACCCACGCCCAACCTCGACGAGCAGATCGACCAGGCCGAGGCGCCGCTGGCGGGCGACGTGAGCTGGGGCCGGTACCACATCGAAGCGCTCGGGTGGACGGGCAACAATCGGAGCACCACCCCCGACATCTCCAATCACCCCGGCAACGGCGCGTGGGCGATCGGCACGAACGTGCTCTTCGTCGATACCCACGCCCGATGGGCTCCGCTCGACGATCAGCCGCATTTCTTCGCCAGCGACTTCCACGGGCCAAACGGGTACTGGGACCTGGAGGTCGGTCAGGACTTCTAGCTCGGGCCTGCAGACCTCGCGTGCTCCGCGGACCGGAATAGCCACGAAGAGCCACGAAAAGCCACGAAAAGCGGAAATCTCGAACCCGACTCTTTCGTAGCTTCGTTTCACTGGTCCGGATCGACGTCAATGCAACCCCTGCCGCTGCGCGCGGTAAACCACGCCACCACGTACCGCGTCACCGACGAATCCAGCGGCCAGGCGGAGACCTTTTCGGGTGAGCAGCTGGCCTCCTGTCGCCCGCGTCAGATTCTTCCGCCATCATTTCTTGTCGCGGTGACGAGAAGTTGAAGAACCACGGATGAACACGGATGGGGCATCGGGGCTCGCTTCGCTCAACCGCAGCCCGCGCACTGGTCGTCGGCGAACCGCGCG
>NYZC01000282.1 GCA_002686995.1 Phycisphaeraceae bacterium
GCTCGCGGCCTCGCAGCGCGGCGCGGTGCGGCGCGACGAGCCCGTGGCCTGCCTCGTGACCGGCGTCGGCTTCAAGGATCCGGACGGCGTCGACCGGATGATCGAAGGCATCGACTGCCCACTGATCGAGCCGTCGGAGATCGACCGCATGTGAGAGGGCGGGGAGGGAGAGGGAACCACGGATGAACACGGATGAACCCGGATGGGTGCGTGGGCCCCGCTTTCCTGAAGCCGAAATCCGACTGCTAAGATGACCACGGGCCACCCGAAGGGCGCGCCCGGTTTGACATGTCATGTCGTGACGGAGCTGTTGCCATGAAAGATCCGCGTCTCGCCGTCTTCCTGCTCACCGGTTCATGTCTCGTGCTCGGCGCCGTGCCGGGCGCGGCCGCGCCGATCCTGCCGACCGCAGGCCACGTGTCCGACGAGATCCGATCGCTTTCCGGCCTGGAGGCGTTTCGCGTCGTCATCGACACCGAGGCGTCGACGCTGAGCGAAACGCCCATCGTGGCCGAGACGCTCAAGTCGAACATCGAGAAGTATCTCGAGGGCGCCGGGTTCCGGCTCGAAGAGGATCCGGCGACACCCTTGTTCAAGGTGACCCTCATCACGCGCGGGGACGATCGGCACGAGGAGGTCGTGGCCCTCTCCTACCAGATCACGGTGCGCCAGCTGGTCAGTATTCCGCGGATCGATCGGAAGGTCCTGGTGCCAACCTACACGCTCGTCCACGGCGCGCTGCTGGAGAAGGACGATCTGCGCAAGCACGTCGACATCGAGCTGGTCAAGCTGGCGCGGTTCGTGATCGGGCGCATCCGCATGGCGGGCATGGTGGAGCCGGTGAAGGAGTAGCGCGCGACTACGCCGCTTTCTTTTCTGTTCCGAACACGCGCCAGTGATGCAGATCCGCGCCGAGCAGGGCCTCTAGGCGCTCGGTGTCCGCGCGGTAGTAATCGGCGAGGCGCGCGACGAGCGTGTCATTGAGCTCGGGGCGCCGTGCTCGGTCCCAGCGCGCCAGGAGGCGGCGGTCCACCCAGTCGATGCCGCGCAGCGTCGATCGACTGAGCGGTCCGATGCGGTCGCGCGGGAAGAGGCGCATGCGGTCGGGCGAGTGGCGATAGAGGATCGTGTTGCGCAGTCGGCGCCAGCGCAGGCGCTTCAGATCGTAGACCACGGCCTGGGGGCGCTGGTCGAGGTGCTCGGGCTCGAAGGCTTCATCGATTTCGAGAAAGCGGAATACCCTGCGCATGGTTTCCGCGGGCTCGCGGTGCACCTGCTCGTGCAGGAGGATCAGCATGCGCTCGCGCGGGAAGTGGCCGAGGTAGCGCTCGATCTGGGCGCCGTAGAAGCCGGCTTCGAGGATCTCCTCGGTGCGCGGCCACGCGCGCGCGAGATCGCCGACGAGGACCTGGTCCAAACCGCGATTGACGTCGCGCACCGGCGCGAAGCCGTAACCGATGAGATGGTGGTAATGCGATACCGCGCGATCGACCGGGTCGCGCAGGACCGCGATGATGCGGGCGTCGGGCAGGTGCCGCGCGAGGCGAGGCGACACCTCGCGGCGGGCGAGGTAGTCGGGGCGCTTGAAGCCGACGGCGGCCCGGCCGTGCCCAGCCTCGAAGCGGGCGAGGAACTCGGGGAAGTCCGCTTCCCGGTAGTCCGGATCGCAGAACCACGGGACCTCGTCCGGATCCATGTACACGTCCGGATGCTCGATGAGCCGGAAGTGCACGAACGTCGTCGCGGACTTCGGCGCGCCGATGATTACGAAGTCGGGCCGCATGCTCCAAGGGTGATCGGCCGGGGAGACCGCCGTCGGCCAGATATCCCGACCCCGTCCGAGAAAACGGGATCAGATCGGATCTTCCGGGGGATGGGCGCCGCATCACGCCGGGCGATGCACTCAGGTTCGGAGGCCAGCGCAACGCTGATCGAGGACGAGTACGAGGACGATTCGCCGGAAACGGGGTCTGCCCGGTCTGACCCGGTTTTGGGGTGAACGGCCCTGGATTTCGGATTTACTACGACGGGCGGTATGGTGCCACGCCATGAGCGAATCCCCTTTCCGTATCGCTGTGGTCGGGACGATCTACTTCGCCAACAGTCACTGCGACGTCATCGCGACGCGCTGGCTCGAGCCGCGCGAGGACGACACGGCGTGGGGCTGGCCGAAGCCCCGCTCCTCGATCGTCTCGATGTCCCTCGAGCAGATCGGCGACAACGACGTCGGTTGCGAGATCTTCGCCCGCAACGGGGTCGAGATCTACGACTCGGTCGCCGGGGCGCTCGGCTGCGGGTCGGACGGGCTCAACGTCGACGGGATCCTGCTGATCGGCGAGCACGGCGACTATCCCGACAACGAGCTGGGGCAGAAGCTCTATCCGCGCAAGGAGCTGTTCGACCGGATCGTCCGGGTGTTCCGCGAGAGCGGCCGTTCGGTGCCGGTGTTCTGCGACAAGCACCTTTCGTGGAGCACCGACCTCGCCCGGGAGATGCAGCAGACGGCCGACGAGATGGGCTTCATGCTCTTCTCCAGCTCTTCGATCCCGTTGTGCCGGCGCGTGCCGCCGGTGGACCTGGCCGGCCGCGACCGGGTCGAGGAGGCGGTGACGCTGTTCTACGGCCCCGACGAATGCTACGGATACCACAGCTTCGAATTCGCCCAGGCGATCGTGGAGCGCCGTGCGGGCGGAGAGACCGGCGTCGAGGCGATCACGGTGCACCGCGGCGACGACGTGTGGCGCGAAGTCGACGCGGAACGCATCTCTCCGGAGCTGACCGACGCCGCCCTTGCCGCGATCGTGCGCGCGTCTCCCGGATGCGTGAAGGAGGGCGACGTGCGCGAGAACAGCAAAGGCGACGGCGAGGTCTCCGCGTTCTGCATCGAGCACCGCGACGGCATGCGGATGACGCACATCAATCTCTCCGGCCACCTGTCGACCTGGTCGCTCGCGATGCGGATCGCAGGTCGCGACGCGCCGGTCGTCACCGTGCCCGTCGTGGACGACGCGACTCACTTCCACGCGCACTTCGGCACGATGTCGCGCATCGTCGAGGACGCGATGATCGACAACCGCCCGCCCTTCGCCCCGGGCCGCTCGCTCATGACGGCGGGCCTGACCGATTTCATGATGCGGGCCAGAGCGCAACCCGGGACGCGGCTTGCCACGCCGGCGCTGGAATTCTCGTACGATCCGTTTGGTTACGAGCACACGTTCGCGATGTAGGTATTTCCGGTCCCGTACCCGTACGCGTACTCGTCACCGTTCCCGTTCCCGTTCCCGCCTCCAGCGCGGCGATGCGATCTGCGCACGGGAACGGGAACGGGAACGGAACTCGGCGCTCAATTCTCGCGCTTCGCGCCCAAAAAGCCTTCCGCAACCTTCCAGACGTCGCCGGCGCCCATCGTGACGAGAAGATCACCGTCGCGCGCGATGAGCTCGAGCTGCTCCACGATGGCTTCGAACGGGTAGAGATGCATCGCGGTGATGCCGCGCTGGCGCAGCCGATCGACCAGATCGCGACTGCTCACGGTGTGCTGCTCCTTCTTCGGATCGCGCACGAAGTAGATGTGCGGCACGATCACGACGTCGGCGGCTGAGAAGCTGACGGCGAAATGCTCCATCAGGAAGCGCGTCCGACTGTGCTGGTGCGGCTGGAACACGCAGATCAGCCGCTTCGGCCGCGCGTGGCGCCGCAGCGCGCGCAGCGTGGTGTCGATCTCGGTGGGATGGTGCCCGTAGTCGTCAACCACGGTGAGGCGGCCGGAGGGCAGGTCGCGATGGCCCAACGGCTGCATCCGCCGTTCGAGACCCGCGAACGTTTCCAGGGCGGCGCCCACGTCGGTCCAGGCGGCCCCCAGGCGGTGCGCGGTGACGGCGGCGGCGGCGGCGTTGTACGCCATGTGCTCGCCTGGGATCGGGCACTGCCACGTGCAGACGGTGCCCGAGGCGTCGTGAAGACGGGCGCGCGGCGCGCCGGGTGTCTCGTCCAGCTCGACCCGCCAGTCCGCCTGGGGCGCGAAGCCGATCGTCTCGACGGCGCAGTCGAGACCGGCCGTGACCGCGAGGCGGTGCGGCATCTCGTGGTTGACCAGCAGCGAGCCGCGGCCGGGCAGCCGTCGAGCGAAGCTGGCGAACGCATCGACGATCTCGCCGAGGTCACGGTAGATGTCGAGGTGGTCCTCCTCGATGTTGAGGATCACCGCGTGGGTCGGATTCAGGTTGAGGAACGACCGGTCGAACTCGCACGCCTCGGCGACCAGCAGGTCCCGGGCGCCGACGCGCCAGCCGCCGCCGATCTGAGGGCACTGCGCGCCGACGATCAGAGAGGGGTCGAGGCCGCACTGGATCAGCACGTGGCTCAGCAGCGAGCAGGTCGTCGACTTGCCGTGGGTCCCGGCGATCGCGACGCCCGTCTGGTCGAGCATGAGCCGGCCGAGAAGCTGCGCGTACTTGAGCACGGGCACGCCGCGCCGCCGTGCCTCGACGACCTCGGGGTGCTCATCGCGGATCGCCGCCGAGATGACCAGCATGTCGCAGTCGTCGGGCACGCACCCGGCGCTCTGCTCGAGCCGGACCTCGATCCCGTCCTGTCGCAGCTGGTCGATCGGGGCGCCCGGCGCCTGGTCGGTGCCGTCGCAGCGCGCGCCGCGGGCTCGCGCCATCCGGGCGAGACCCGACATGCCGCAGCCGCCGATGCCGACGAAGTGCACCTGCGCGCCCGAGAGGTTGACGGCGCCGTCGGAATCAGCGCCTGAGCCTGCATCCATCGGTGAGTTCGTATCGGTGGCGAGCGTCATGAAGCGGCTTCGTGCCCGGTCGGCAATGGGCGGAAGAACGACGGATGGACATGGATGGACACGGATGGACAAGCGTTGTTCGGAACCAATCCGTGTTCATCCGTGCTCATCCGTGTTCATCCTGTGGTTCCTTTTCCGCGGTTCGTTTCCCCGGGGGCCGGGCCGCATTCTCGTTCCTGTCTCATTGTAGATCGTCACGATGAAGCCGAATCGTTCACACTTCGAGGTCGGTCGGCGGACCGTTATGATGCCCCGATGCGCATCGTGCTCGCGACGACGAACCCGCACAAGCTCGACGAGATTCGCGAGGTGTTTGCGGCGCAGGCCGCGGACGGCGACGGCGGGCGGGCGATCGACCTGGTCGGCCTCGACCGATTCGACCCGATCGAGGAGCCGGTCGAGGACCAGGACACCTTCGAGGGCAACGCGCTGCTCAAGGCGCGCTACTACGCGCGGGCCGCGGAGATGGCGTGTCTCGCCGACGACAGCGGTCTCGAGGTCGACGCGCTCGGCGGGGCTCCGGGCGTGATCAGCGCCCGTTACGCGGGCGCCGCCGGCGCCCGAGACGTCGTCGATCCCGCCAACAACCGCAAGCTGCTCGCCGAGCTGGGGGACCTGCCGGCCGGGGAGCGGACGGCCCGGTTCGTGTGCGTCATGGCCCTGTGCGCCCCGCGTGGCGAGGAAGAGGAGACGCTCGCGGTCGTGCGCGGCACCGTCGAAGGCCGCATCCTGACCCCGGACGAGACGACCGATGCGGATTGCCCCGAGCGCGGCCGCGGCGACAACGGATTCGGCTACGACCCGTTGTTTCTCGTGCCGGACCTCGGACGCACGACCGCCGAGCTGTCACCGGAGCACAAGAACCGCATCAGCCACCGCGGCGACGCGTCAAGAAAGATGTGGGCGGCGATTCAGGCCGCTTGTCAGTAGGGTTCGGTCGGCTCAGGCACCAATTCGATCTGGTACTTCCGAAGCAGGACACCAAGAGCCTGGTAGTAGCGTGCGACGGCGATGTTGTAGTCGCGGATCGTGCGCACGTCCTCGATCTGGGAGCGGGTCAGGGTCTCTTCACTGCGGATGTAGCGGTCGATGAACGCCGCGTCGAGTCCTTCCCGGCCGCCGCCCTCGATGCGTCCGGTCTCCGGATCGATCGTGCCGAGGTTCTCGCGGAGGATGCGGGTGTGCTCGGCCGAAGAGAGCCGCGCGTCGTTCGCCTCGTCGATCGAGCGGTACGCCGAGCGGATGAAGCGGAGGGCCGACTTGACGTCGAAGACCGCGGTGCGGGCCGTGCGCCAGTAGTTGATCACCGCGCCCTCGCGCTCGATCTGCCGCTGCCGGATGCCGCTCTGGGCCGCCCGGTTGCCGAAGGGCACCTCGAACTGCAGGCTCAGCAGGTAGTCGATGAAGTCACCGTCGTCGAGCTCGTCGTACGCGGCGCCCGGGTTGCTCGGTTGGATGCCGCTGTAGGTCATCGTCGCGGACAAATCGAGCAGCGGCAGGCGCTGGTTGTCGGCGACGCGCTGGCGGATCGTCGCGTCGGAGATCTCGGCGAGCGCGATCTTCATATCGGGGCGGCTCTGCAGCGCCGTGCCGATCGCGTCGGCGAGGTTGAAGTGGATCGGCGCGTCGATCATCGTGTCGAGCGGGCGGATCAGCTCCTCGCCCTCGAGCGGCAGGTCCTCGGCGTAGATGAGCTGCTTCAGCTGGTCGGACGCCTGGCCGAGCGATCGCGCGGCTTCGGTCACCTCGAGCTTGCGCTGGGCGACGGCGCGGTTGAGCTGGGCGAGCTGCTCGGAGCTTTCCTGGCCGACCTCCTTGCGCTTCTGCACGATCGTCGTCTTCTCCTCGAACTCGTGCAGCAGCTTCAGAAGCACCCAGTAAAGCTGGTAGTTGTAGACGAGCTCCCAGTACGCCTGCTCGGTGTCGGCGACGACGCCGGAGATCGTGCGGTCCATCTCGTGAATGCTCTGGTCGCGCGCGCTGCGCGACAGCATGATCTGCGACTGCGTGACGTCCGAACCGGCATTGCGCAGCAGGGGCTGCTGCAGCGTCAGGGAGATGTCGACATCGTAGTAGTCGAATCCGTCGTCACCGGCGGCGAAGAACGAGGGCTTCTCGTCGACGCGCGTGCTGGTCGTGCTCACCTGGAATGTGCCGCCGGTCGACATGAGCTTGCGCACGCCCGCGGCCACGGTCGTACGCTCGGTCTCCTGGCTGCCGAACACGGTGATCGTGGAAGGCGGCCGCGGCGTGTCGAGCTTGTCGTGGTTGATGTTCGCGAAGAGCACCGCGTCGAACACCGCTTCCGCCTGGACGATCTGCGTGTCGCGCACCGCGGGGACGAGGCGGCCGATCTTGACCTCGAGGTTGTTGTTCACCGCCCGCTCGATCGCCCGCTGCAGCGACAGGCTGACGATCTTGCGATCCGGCTGCCCGAGCAGGTCGGGGCCGAGCACCGAGTCGAGATTGCCGGCGACGGCGGGTCCCAGGAACTCGCGCAGCGTGTCGAAATCGGTGACCACCCGCGGACCGCTGACCTTCTTCGCCTCCTGCAGGTACGAGTCGGCGTTGACGTCGAAGACGCGCAGCTCGTACGGCTCCTCGTACACGCGGAGGTCGCCGCCGGCGAGCTCGTGCACGATGTAGCGGCGATGCGCGCGGTCGGTGATCGTCCATTTCAGATCGATCTGGTCGTCGAGGAAGTCGCGGCTTGCCGAGGAGATCGTGGCCTGGTCGCCGAGCGTGACGCCGGCCTGCTCGAAGCGCCGGCGCAGCGACGCGGGGACGCGGTCGTCGTCGGCCTCGTCGCCGGTGAACACCGGCGGCAGGTCAGCCTTCTCTTGCGCCGGCAGGTTGAACATGACGTTCGTTCGCCCCGGTGCCGCCGGCAGGGACTTGCGCTTGACCAGGTAGTACTGCTCGCCGTCCGTGATGACCCAGCGGAACGAACGTTCGCCGACGGTGACGTTCGCTTCGTCGGTCAGCTGCCGGAGCTGGAACCGATCCTGGTCGAACAGTCCGCGCAGCGACGGCGGCACGGCTCCGCCCCGGTTCAGCGCCTCGACGAGCTCCAGGTTGATGAACTCGTGATCGTCGGATTCGAAGGGCACGCTCGTCTCGACGTCGCCGACGATATCGAGCGCGACCGACGACAGCGGCGCGCGCGGATCCAGTTCGAGCGTCTGCGCACCCGCCGTCGCGTCGCGGTACGTGCGGTACGACGCGTCCATCTGCTCTTTCAGCTGTTGCGTGATGTCGCGTGCGAGGGGATGGATGCAGCCCGGAAGTGACGTCATTGCGAACGTCACCACCACGATCGGTAGAAAACGATGTTGCCCCATTGTGGGCGCGGATGATACGGCGCGACCGCGGCGCCGTCAATGATCAATGTTCTTTCGAAACTCTTTTTGCCGGCTCCGTTTGCGTGCATCGACCCGTCCGGGGTCGTGCCGCGCCGGCGGGCGTCCGCTACAATGCCGGATCGGTCCGTGCTTCTCCGGGACGAGCGGCGTCGCCGCACCAGGAAGGACAAGCCATGCCCGCTGCGATGACGATCACCGAGAAGATCATGGCCGCCCACTGCGGCCGCGCCGAAGTCCGTCCGGGCGAGAACGTCTGGGTCGACGTGGACGTGCTGATGACGCACGACGTGTGCGGGCCGGGCACGATCGGCATCTTCAAGGAGCGATTCGGCGACACCGCCCGAGTCTGGGACCCCGACCGGGTCGTGATCGTTCCCGATCACTACATCTTCACCGCCGATGAGAAATGCCATCGAAACATTCAGATCCTTCGCGATTTCGTCCGTGAGCAGGGCCTGAAGTACTACTACGACCCCGAGTTCATCCAGGGTGAAGGCATGCCCAGCCCCTACCGGGACCCGACGCAGACGAGCTATAAGGGGGTCTGCCACAAAGCGCTGCCGGAGGAGGGGCACATTCGTCCGGGGGAGATCCTGCTCGGCACGGACAGCCATACCTGCACCTCAGGCGCGTTCGGCCAGTTTGCGACGGGTGTGGGGAACACTGACGCCGCGTTCACCCTGGGCACCGGGAAGACCTGGCTGAAGGTGCCGGCGACGATGAAGTTCGTGTTCCACGGGGAGATTCCCCCCTACCTGACCGCCAAGGATCTGATCCTGGCCGTGATCGGCGAGATCAGCGTGTCGGGCGCGACCTACAAGACGCTCTACTTCACGGGCGACGGCATCCGGTCGCTGACGCTCGAGGACCGGATGACGCTGACGAACATGGCGATCGAGGCGGGCGGCAAGAACGGTGTCTGCGACGTCGACGAGAAGACATTGAACTATGTTCAGGCCCGGTCGAACCGTGTTCAATGGGAGGGGTACGAGGAGGACGCGGGGGCCGGGTACGACGCGGTCCACGAGTGGGATCTCGGCGCGCTCGAGCCGCTGGTCGCGTGCCCGCACAGCCCGGACAACCGAAAGACCGCCAACGAGTGCGGGGAGGTCACCCTCGACCGGGCCTACGTGGGGTCGTGCACCGGAGGCAAGATCACGGACATGATCTTCGTGGCCGCCCTGCTCGAGGGCCGAGAGGTGAAGATTCCGACGTTCGTGGTGCCCGGATCGACCGAGGTGCACGCGGACATGATCAGGCTCGACGTGCGCGGCGAGCCGGTCGCGTCGGGCGGCAGGTCGATCTACCAGGTGCTGGTCGACGCCGGCTGCCAGCTTGCGGCGTCAAGCTGCGCCGCCTGCCTCGGCGGACCCCACGACACCTTCGGGCGGCTCAACGAGCCGATCCGCTGCATCAGCACGACGAACCGCAATTTCCCCGGTCGCATGGGGCACAAGGAGGCGGGCGTCTACCTGGCGTCACCGCTGACGGTCGCGGCGAGCGCGCTGACCGGACGGGTCCCCGACCCGCGGCAGTTCGTGAGCGAGCCGATCGTCACGGGTGCCGCGGGCTTGAGGTAGACATCTTCGCCCCGATCCTGGTCGGCACGGCATTCGCTTGGAAATCCAACTGCAGCGTCCGCGTCCTTGGATGCTCGACTTGCGTTGCCGAGCCGGGTCGTCCCCGACCCGGAGTCGGCAACCCCTTCCGGGCAGAGACGGCCCGAAGTGCGCTCCGGGGATACGGAACAACGCAAACAGCAAACACCGGGGCCGGCCCCGAATTCTGCCGCGCAACCCGAATGCCGAACAGGATTGTCTTCGCCCTCCTTTACGAAGAGATGGTTTGCACTTGCTGCGGTGTCTTCTTCGTGTGATGCTCGAGCGCGATGTTCATCTCGCTGAAGTCGGCCCGTGCGGCGATCGGCGCGCTCCGAGCGCCCGTGACCACCGAGATGATGACGATCGGGATGACCAGTTCGATCAGGCTGAAGGCCCGATAAGCATGGCGTGCGTCGGTACCCAGGACATCCTCCCGTTTCATTCGGGCTCGATTGGCGCGCGCAACGGGTTGAGTCGATGAAGGTTCGGACCAGGTGGGTGTCGCGTTCGTATGATGCCTGGGCGCCCCGTATGGCCGGAGCGTGGAAAAATCCTGTAAAGTCTTGTGAATAAAGAAGTTAGATCCATGCGTGACAGTTGGAATAAGACGGAATCGAAGCGAGTAGTCTGGTCATGAGTGCAGGCACGAAACTCCTTCTCGGCCTCGTGATCATCGCGGCGGCGTACGCGGTTTCGAAGTCCTTCGAGGAACCGGTGCCCCCGCTCGAGGGTTGGCACCACGACGTCAACGTCGCGGCCGAGCAGTCGCAGGCGACGGGCAGGCCGATGCTCGCGCTGTTCAGTGCAAGCTGGTGCGGAGCATGCAGTTCGCTGAAACGCCATGCCCTGTCGAAGCTTGACGTGCAGACGGAGCTGTCGGAGGTGGTGCCGGTCGAGGTGGACGTGACGGATGATGACGACAACGCCGGCCTGGCCGAGCAGATGCGGGTCTACGGTCTTCCGACGATGATCATTTTCGCCGAAGACGGCCGTGAGCTGGGGCGGCTGACCGGATCGGTCTCGAAAAAGTACGTGACCGCGTGGGTCGAGCAGTGCCTGGCGAAAGGCGAGCGCAGCGGCTGATCACTCGGTCTCGACGCCGAGCCGGCTCATCAGGGTGTCGAACTGATCGATGCTGTAGAAGTCGATCGTCAGCGAGCCGGTTCCCTTCTTCCTTCCCGGGCGGATGTGCACCTTCGTCTGAAGCTGCTCGGCGATCTGGTTCTCGAGGTCGGCGAGGTGTCGCGATCGGGCCGATTTCGGGGCCGGGTCGCCCTCCTTCGATTCGGACTTGATGTTCCGAGCGGCGGCCTCGACCTGGCGGACGGACCAGCCGCGCTGAATGGCCTGGCGGGCGAGGAGCACCTGGACCTCGCTGTCGGCGATGCCCGCGAGCACCTTGGCGACGCCGTTGGTGATGGCGCCGCGGACGGCGAGCTCCTGCACGTCCGGATGAAGCTGAAGGAGTCGCAGGCCGTTGGTGATCGTCGTGCGATCCACCCCGAGGTGCGTGGCGGCCTGCTCGTGGCTCAGCTCGAACTGGTCGATCAGGCTTGCGAAACCGCGGGCGCGGTCGATCGGGTTCAGGTCTTCGCGCTGGATGTTCTCAATCAGCGCCCATTGCGCCGTCTCGCGATCGTCGAGATCCCGGACGATGCACGGCACGCGGTCGAGCCCGGCGAGTCCTGCCGCGCGCCATCGCCGTTCGCCGGCGACGAGCTCGTAGGTGTCTTCGGTCTCGTTTCGCCGGACGATGATCGGCTGCATCATGCCGACCTGGCGGAGAGAATCGGCAAGCTCCTGCAACGTCCGCTCGTCGAAGGACTGCCGCGGCTGTCCGGGATTCGGACGGATCGCTTCGACCGGCAGGTGCTCGACGCCGCCGTCAGGGCGCTCGGCCGAATCGGAATCGGCAGGGACCGCGAGGGCCGCTGACGCCGAGGTCTTTTGATCGTCTTCCGCGCTGATCCCCACCGGACGTGCCATCAATGCGCTGAGGCCCCTTCCCAATCGAGGCTGCCGTGCCTTGGACATGACGTACTCCTTGTGTGCTCCCTCGGTGTCGAAGATTGTATGCAGGTTTTCCGCCCGGCACCAGCCCGCCGCCAGCGGGGCGATCTCGTCATCGTTCCACGTGGAACATGTCCGGCCGGGCTCTGCCGACGACGTGGGGCGGCCCTGTACTAATAATTATATATTTATTATATATAATATTTTATAAAATCTACGTCCTTTTTGTCGAGTCGTCAAGCGGCGGTCAAGTCCACCGCCTTCGCCACCCGATATCTTCGCACGGTGGCACGATGCCCGCTTCGACTCCATCCACACATCCCGACGAACTGGCGCGCGTCGAGCAGCTTCTCGAGCACTTCGAGCAGCTCGAGGCGCAGTTCGAGATGGTGCGCGAAAGCCTGACGCACTCGCATCGCCTGGCGACCCTGGGCACGATCGCGACGATCATCGCCCACGAATACAACAACATTCTCACGCCGATCGTCAGCTACGCGCAGCTTGCGCTGGCGGATCCCGACGATCACGCGACCGTGCGAAAGGCCCTGGAAAAATCGCTCTCCGGCGCCGAACGCGCCGCTAAGATCTCCGCGTCGCTGCTGGGTTTCGCACGCGAGGCCGACGAGCACCACGTCGCGCGCCTGTGCGGGGTCATCGACGAAGCCATCGGCTGCATGGCCCGCGATCCGGCGAAGGACGGCCTGGAGGTCGAGGTCGACGTGCCCGATGCGCTCGCCGCGATCAGCCCGCTGAACCTGCAGCAGGTCCTGCTGAATCTTCTGCTCAACGCGAAGAACGCGATGCGTCGCGGCGGCGGCCGCATCACCGTGTCGGCAAGGGTCGAAGGCGGCATGATCCACCTCGACGTCGCGGACACCGGGCCCGGCATCGCACCGGAGATCATCGATCGACTGTTCGAGCCTTTCGTCACGCACCGGAGCGATCCGGCCGCAGATCGAAAGGGCACGGGCCTCGGACTGTGCATCTGCCGCGATCTCGTGCGCGCGGCCGGCGGCTCGATCAGCGTCGAGTCAAAGCCCGGTCAGGGCGCCACGTTTCACATCCGGCTGCCCGTCGCGGACGAGCTGTTCGAGACGACCTGACGCTCACCCCGCCGATTTCAATCAGATGCGTCGCCGGCGAACGTGCACACCCAGCGCGCTCAGACCCATCAGGCTCAGCGTCGCCGCGATCGGCTCGGGAATGACTCGCGACGGATCGCGCGCCTCGATCATCAGTTGCGTGCCGACGGCATCGCCCCACGGCGCGGTGTCGCCCGCGGCGAGCACCGTCTGGTCACCGAACGGCAGGAGCTGGTCATCCTCGACGAACAGCGTCCACACGCCGTTGGGATTCTCGCCGTTGAAGTCGGCGAGGCTGCCTTCGGGACGGTAGCTGCCGATGAACGGTGCCGAGCCGGCAGTGATCGCGACGGCCGCCCCGTCGTCGAGCAGCGTGTCCTGGAAGTGCATGGCGGAGAAATCGCCGATGAGCAGGTCGGAGAACAGCTCGACCGTCGTGCCGGCGGGCGACATCAGCATCACGTCGAGATCCTCGACGAGCGGGTGATCGATGGCGATCCGCACGTTGACATCGACGATGATCGACCCTTCGCCCGCGACGGTGAACGTCGTGAACACTTCACCCGGGTCCGGGATGGACACGGCGTTGTCGACGTCGTAGATCGTCAGTCCGGACGCGGTGCCGGATGCGACCAGGCCGAACAGCATTGCCGCGACGAGCGCGCAGCGACGGATGCAGGAACCATTCATGCTCTTACCCTCGATCCTCTCGTGATGTAGGTGCTTTCCACCCGGTAAAGAATTCAGCAACCTGACAAGACTATCCCCCGCTCGCGCATGATCAAGCAATCTCGATCCCGAATCCGCGGTTTACTGTTCAGCGCGATCCGGTCATGACGCCTGTGGCAGTCATGTTGCTCACCGCAGCTCCTTCGCGTCCATCTGCGACCACGCGCCCGGCTCGAGACCACCGTGGTTGTCGCCGCCGTGGCCGTCGAAACTGTTCACCGACCAGTCGTCGGGCGCCCAGAGGCTTTCAACCGATCCGTCCATGAAGGCCGCGTTGACGCGGTTGCCATGGTTGTCGGGCGTCCCGCGGAAGCCGTGGAGGTCGGTGATCAGCGACAGGCTGCCGGACTCGGTCGAGGTCCGCGGCCCGCCTTCGGGAATGCCGCGCTGGTAGTAAGAGCTCATCGCGAGCGTGCCCGCCACGCCGAGATTGCCGGCGCCGAAGAGGGTCGATTCGGCGGTGAAGAAGCTCGCGGCCGGACAGAAGAACGCGCTGCCGCGCTCGTCGAGGTAGTCCCCGTGCAGTACGCCGTAGAGCATGAACCGCTCGCCGCCGGAGCCGATGGCCCAGAGCGTGTTGGCGGACGAGCGGTCCTCGTCCTCCTCGAGGACCCATGAGCCGACGTGGTCGTTGGCGTGGGAGAAGGCCGCCGCGACGATCTGGCGGGTGTTGTTCCCGCAGACGACGAGACGGGCCGCATCAATCGACCTGGCGACCGAGGGGATCGCGATCGCGATCAGCAGTGCGATGACCGCCACGACCACCAGGAGATCCACGAGGGTGAACCCTCGATCCGATAAGTTGCGTCTGTACATTTGCCTCGTTCCAGTGATCGAGGCCGGGAATTCTACCTCATGAAACGCGCGCCAAGTCCGTTTTTCCCGGGAATTCCTGCGGTTTTTTGAAGGTGTGCCGCGCGCGTACGTTGGCGTGACCTGACCGTCGAATTTATCGGACAGCCGCGCAAAGAATTTTCTTATCGGTCCATCGGGAACCGCGCGCGCCGCGCGATGTCGATGTGTCGATGAAGTCTGCAGGGTCAGCGCGCCGCGCGCCGACGTCGTGCGCGCCGTGACGCGCGCTGAGGTGCAGAGGTTCGCGCGGGGCCTCTCCCGATCACGTCGGTGCGTCGCACCGACCGCATCCGGCGGGTCGATCGGGCTCGGCCGGGACGAATCGAGGCCGGGGCCGGCCGCGCCGCGGCGCCCCTATCATTAGTGTGCCGCAGTGTGGCGCTCGACACGACGATGGAATTGATCATTCGGCAACTCGACCAGGTTCGGCGCCGCAGCCGACGCCTGCTGACCGCCCAGGTGGCCATGTCCTGGCTGGGGGGCGTCGTGGCCGTGCTCATCGCGGCGGGCGCCGGGGATTACGTGCTGCACCTGCCGCCATGGATGCGGCTGGCGCTCGGCATCGCGGCAGCCGGGTTCGCGCTCGGGTTCCTGGGCCTGAGGCTGCGGCGCGCCACCCGCTTCCGTCCGTCGTTGAGCGATCTTGCGCTGCGGGCCGAGCGCCTGTACCCGCAGTTGTCCGGGTTCCTGGCCAGTGGCATCGCCTTCGCGAGCGACCGTGCCGCGTACGCCGAGCCCGCGTCCACCTCGACCATGGCCGACGCGACGATCGCCGCGGCCCGTGAGCGCGCCGCCGATCTGCCGCTCAGACGTCTCATCGACACCCGGCGCACCTGGCATACGGCGCTCGGACTGCTGATCGTGCTCCTGTTCACAACGGGCGTCGTGGCCGCGGCGCCCCTTCACAGCGTTCTGGCGCTCAAGCGGTGGTTCGATCCATTGGGCGCGCACGCCTGGCCGAAGCGCACCGAGGTGCGCAGCCTCGTCGATCGCGCGGTCTGCGCGAACGATACGCCGCTACCGCTCGAGGCGGAAGTCATGCGCGGATACCGGCCAGGCATGCGAGTCCGCGTGCACTATCACCTCGTCGACGAGCAGGGCGCGGCAGGGCCGACGCAGACGCTGATCATGACCGAGCAGAAGCGCAACCGGTCGACGGTTGACGACGGTGCGTCCGCGCCCGCGGCGGCGGCGCCGCCGCGTCGCAGGTTCGTCCGACTGGTCGAGATCGCCGACGGGTCGCGCGGCGCAACGGCCGCGGCGTCGCGATGGTCGAGCCTCTCGTTCCACTTCGAGGCCGGAGACGATCAGACCGAACCGCAGTCGGTCCGACTCGTCGCGCGGCCGGGCGTCATCCGCGTCGAAGCGTCGGTCACGCCTCCGGCATACGCGGCCGGTCTCGTCGACGCGCAGATCATCGAGCTTCAGTCGCTCTCCGACGGGGCGGGGCCGGTCCGCACGATCGCCGCGCTGACCGGGTCGCAGGCGACCGTGCGGTTCCATGTTTCGGGCGACGTCGCGCCGCCCGACGACTGGTCGGTCACGCTGCCGGGCTGGGCCGCATCGCCGGGCGCGCTGTTCGGTTACTCGGAGGCGGTCGGCGGGGAGACCATGGTTGACGGCGTCATCGAGGCGCGCCTCGAGGTCAGCGCATCGATACAGAGCCTGATCCATCTCGTCGACCGTCACGGCCTGGCGAGTGCGAACGAGCGCATGTATCGGATCGAGGCGATGGTGGATCAGCCGCCGTCGGTCTCCATCGTCGCGCCGGCCCACGACGAGTCCGTGCTGGAGACGGCCGTCATCCCGCTCGAAGGCGCGGCCCGGGACGACGTCGGCGTCGAGCACGTGCGCCTGGAATCGCGCCTCGCGAACGTCTCGACGGCATCGGAGTGGTCCTTGCTCGCCGAGCAGACCGGCCGCAGCCGTCAGCTTGGCGTCGAGCATGACCTGGACCTTTCGTCGATGGGGTTGGAAGTCGGTCAGAGCATCGCCCTGACCGCCTGGGCACGCGACGTGTTCGACCTGGGTGGACCGCGGCACGAGGTGCGCTCGAACCCGCGGATGCTGCACATCATCGACGTTGCGACGCTGACGCGGCAGATCCATACCGAGCTTGCCGGCGTGCGCCGCCAGGCCGTGCGGATCGAAGCAGGGCAGCGCCTGCTGATGGAGAGCGAGACGCCCGATCCGCTGCGCCGGCAGCGCAACATCGGGCGCCGGCTCGACGGGCTTCGGTCCCAGGCCCGAGAGCAGATCGACCGGATCGCGCGCAACCGGCTCGATCCAATTCAGGCGGAATCGCTGCTGCGGCTGCTGCACCAGTCCGAACAGCTTCTGAACAAGGCGGGTACCTCCAGTCGTTCCGCGCAGGAGCAGCTGGAGCGCGCGAAGACCGAGCCGAAACGCGCCGAGGCAGCGCGCCAGGCGTCGCGCGGCCATCAGAAAGCGGTGCGCGACGCGCTGAACGAGCTTTCGAACCTGCTGGACCAGAGCGACGATCTACTGACCATGCAGCTTCAGCTTCGGGAGCTGATCAGCGCGCAGAAGGGGCTGGCCGACGCCACGCGCAAGCGGCCGCCTGGCACGCTCGGCGAGAAGGTCGACAACCTGTCGCGCGCCGACCGGCACGCGCTGCGCGAGCTGGCCGATCGCCAGTCGTCGCTCGCGGGCAAGAGCGGCAGTCTCGTCGCGCAGATGCAGTCGACGTCGCAGGCACTGCACCGGCACGGCGCCAACCCGCGCGAGCAGTCCGCCGCGGCGGCGCTGGCCGAAGCGACCAGCATCGCGCAACGGCAGGGGCTGCAGGAAAACATGCGTCGCGCGGCGGAGCTGACCGAGAAGAACCGGCTGGCCGAGTCCGGCAGCCAGCAGGACCGCAACGTCGAGATCCTCGAGCGCATGCTCGAGCAGTTCGAGCGCCTTCGCCGCAACGAGCAGGAGATGCTGCGACGGCACCTGCTGCGGCTGGTCGAGGCGATCGAATCGCTCGTGAAGCAGCAGAAGGCTCAGCTGGCGCGCGTCAACGCGAAGGCGGATCTGCCGGCGCTGGCCGGTGCGATGGGCCAGCTGTGGCGCAACACGCTTGACGTCGCGGCCCTCGCCGCCGGCGCGCCGCAGACGAGGAAGGTGTCCGCCAGCCTGGGGCAGGCGGCGGGCGCGCAGACGATGGCCGTCAAGGCGCTGCGTGACGCTTCGGTCGACAACGCCGCGGGCCACGAGCGCGTCGCGCTCGCAAAGCTCGAGGAAGCACTGAAGATGGCGCAGCAGCTCAGTCGCAACGCGGGCGACAAGAGCGACCAGGACAAGCGCCAGGAGCTGCGCAAGGCCTACCTGAAGATGGCCGCGCGCCAGCGCGAATTGCGCCGACAGATGGCACCGCAGACGAGAGTCGTCGAGCCGACGCGGCGCGAGGATCTCGCGCTGCGCCAGATCGCGCGGGGACAGGGCGAGCTTCGTGACGAGCTGGGGGAACGACGCGAGCAGGTCGAGAAGACGCTCGTGTTCCTGCACCAGCACGACCGAACGCACCAGGTGGCCGTGGTGGTCGTCGAGGCCGTCGAGCAGGGCGACCGGCAGCCGGCAATCCTCGACGACCAGGACGTGATCGCGTCGACGCTCGAATCGATGGCCGATGCGCTGAAGTCCGCGCAGCGGGACGATCCGTTCTCGCGTCCGGGCGCCTCGGGTGGTGGCGGTGGCGGTGGCGGCGGCGGTGGCGACAATGCCGGTCCGGTTCCGCCGGTCGCGGAGCTCAAGCTGCTGCGCGGCGCGCAGGAAGCCGTTTACGACCGCACGCGGCGCCTCGAGAAGCACGTGACGAAGGCGGGCGATGCGCCGCCGCCGAAAGCGCGCTGGGAGCGGCTCGGTGCCGAGCAGCGCGACCTTGCGGAGCTTGGGCAGAAGCTGCAGGAGCGACTCGAGCGGCCGCCGCCCCAGGCGGTGCCGAACCGGGACCAGGAGCCTGAATCATGAAGTGCGGTCTCTTGACGTTGCCGAGGTTGCCGACGTGGCTGCCTGCACTGCTGGTGCTGGTGATGACCGGTGCTTCGACCGCAAGCCGCGCGCCGACGCTGGACGAATTGCTGCTGGATGCCCAGCCGCCGGGGTCGACGGACGGTGCGGACGGCGCCGACCAGCGCAAAGCGGCGCCCGAGGACGACGAAGGCGATCCGTTCAAGAAGGTCGTGTCGATGATGGGCGAGGCATCGAGCCGACTGAGCGACGAGCATGACGCCAGCATCGCGACGCAGCGCATTCAGAAGTCGATCCTGGACCGCCTCGACCAGATGATCGCCGATGCCGAGTCGCGCAGAGGCAACCCGTCGGGCTCGCAGTCGAAGCAGTCGAAGCAGCGGCGTGACCAGGGTTCGGGGAAGCAGTCGCAGCAGCCCTCGGCCTCGAGGAGCGCGGCGACGCAGCCCGGCCAGGGGAAGCCTTCTCCAGGCGGCGCGCGCAAGGCCGATCTGAGCAGGCCGATGCGCCAGCTTCGGCGCGAATGGGGTCACCTTCCCGACCGCGTGCGCGACGAGCTGATCCAGGGGCTGGAAGAGCGTTTCAGTCCCGTCTACCGAACGCTGACCGAATCGTACTTCCGCCGGCTGGCCGAGGAGGATGACTGAGATGCTTACGGTCTTCCAACAGGTGCGGCGCGCCGTGCCCGCTATCTGCGTGACCCTGGCGTGCTCCGTGCCCATCGGTGTTCGCGCGGAGGAGCGCAATGACGTCGAGATCACGCCCGCGCTCCGCGAATCCGTGCAGAAGGGGCTGGGTTATCTCGCGTCGATCCAGGCCGATGACGGGAGCTACGGGACGCAGCGCTACGGCCGTCATGTCGGCATTACCTCGCTCGCGTGCCTCGCGTTCATGGCCGACGGACATCTCCCGCAGCGCGGCGAGTTCGGCCGTCACGTGGAGCGCGGGCTCGACTTCGTGGTGCGTCATGCGCAAGAGTCCGGGCTTGTCGCCGCGGACACCTCGCATGGCCCGATGTACGGTCACGGGTTCGCGACGCTGTTTCTCGCGGAGATCTACGGCACGACGCAGGACGTGCGCGTGCGCGAAGCGCTGATCAAGGCGGTGCGCCTGATCGTCGCGACGCAGAATCACGAGGGCGGCTGGCGGTACCAGCCGGTGCCGCAGCAGGCCGACATCTCGGTGACGATCTGCCAGGTCATGGCGTTGCGCGCGGCGCGCAACAGCGGCCTGAGCGTGCCGCGCGAGACGATCGACCGCGCGATCTCCTA
>NYZC01000283.1 GCA_002686995.1 Phycisphaeraceae bacterium
CCTTCGACCTTCGCCCTTCGACCTTCGACCTTCGACCTTCGACCTTCGACCTTCGACCTTCCAGCAGGTGATGACCATGACGCAGACTCCCTCGCCGCAGACCCAGGCCGTCGTCGACGAGATGAGGAAGTACGAGCCCCGCGCGATGATCACGCAGGCGCCGGTCGTGTGGGAGCACGCCGAGGGGCACCGCGTGGTCGACGCCGACGGCCGGTCCTATCTCGATTTCTCATCGGGGATCATCGTGGCGAACGTGGGCCACGCGCACCCACACCTCGTGGCGGCGTTGCAAGGGATGCTGGATCAGAAGCTGCTGCACAGCTACCTGTACGCGACGAGGATCCGCACGCGGCTGGCGCGGAAGCTCGTCGAGGCGACGGCGCCCAACCTGACGAAGGCCTGCCTTCTGTCCACCGGGACGGAATCGATCGAGGCGGCCATGAAGATCAGCCGGCTTCACGGCATGAGCGTCCATTCGCGCAAGAGCGTTCTGGTTTCGCACACCGACAACTATCACGGCCGGACGATGGGGGCGCAAATGCTGTCGAGCAACATGAAGTCCAAGAACTGGATCAGCAACCTCGATCCGGACATCGTGCATCTGCCTTTTCCGTACGAAGATCGCGGCGAGGAAGCAGTGCATCGCGATCTTGCCGCGCTGGCCGACGGCGGCGTCGATCTCGACCGGATCGCCGCGTTCTTTCTCGAGTCGTACCAGGGCGTCCACGGTCCGACGTTCTACCCGAAGGCCTACGTCCAGGCGCTGCGCCGGTGGGCGGACGACCACGACGCGCTGCTCGTCTTCGACGACATCCAGGCGGGCTTCGGCCGCACGGGCAAGCTGCTCTGCTACGAGCACTACGACGTCCAGGCGTCGCTCGTCTGCTGCGGCAAGGGCCTGAGCGGTTGCCTTCCGATCTCGGCGGTGCTGGGGCCGGCCGAACTGCTCGACCTGCCGGAGGAAGGCGAGATGACGAGCACGCACTCGGGCAACCCGATGTGCTGCGCCGCGGCACTGGCGACGCTCGAGATCCTCGAGAAGGAGAATCTCGTGGAGGAGTCGGCGCGCCGGGGCGGGATCATCGAGGAGCGCTTCGAGGCGATCGCCGCGAAGCATCCCGACCGGGTGGCGAAGATCTCCGGCAGGGGGATGGTCTACTCGATCTACTTCGTCGATCCGTCGACGGGCGAGCCGGACGTGGCGATGGGCAGCCGGATCACGGAGCGGGCGATCGACAACGGGCTGATGCTGTACCTGACGCACTGCGACATGGTGAAGCTGACGCCGCCGCTGTCGATGCCGGATGACGCGTTGAGGGAGGGACTCGATGTGCTGGCGCGGACGGTGGACGAGTGCGTGGCGGAGCGGGCGATTCGTCGGGGGTCGTAGCGGCGCCGCACGGGTCGAATGACATGGCGGTCACGATCGAGACCGGCCTCGTACCCCGGATCCCGGCTCTTCACCCTTTTTTACAAAGCGAAAGCTGTACACCCCCGCGTTACGCATGTGAAAGCGCAGGTACGCCGTCTGCCCGACCAGCGAACCCAGGTCAGCTCTGCCCTTCCAGGAAACACGCCGCGCCACGTGCGTGCCGCTGATCGGATCCGCGTCCTCGATGGCATGGCCTTCGTGGTACCCCAGGTCCCGATGATCGTTTGCGTCCGTCGCCCGCCGGGCCAGGCCGACCCGCACGAAGCGCGGCGCGCCGGCGATGCCGTCACCGTGATGGGCCTCGCAGTTGATCTCGAGGAAGCGGCCGCCGATCCTCACCTCGCGCGTCAGCAGGAACCCGTCCCGGTCGCCTGCGAAGCGCCCCACCAGCCGGCCGCGTGGCAGGATCGCGATGCCGACGCCGCCGGTGTTGTGGAAGGAATGGTGCTGGCCGCGTGCCGTGCCCGCGTAGTAGAGGTGCCAGCGGTCGCCCATCTCGATCGGTGCGCCCATCAGCATGATCTGACCGGCGTCGAACGCGCCCTCGGGACCGCGCTGCATGAAGACGGGCCGCTCGGGCAGGCGGACCCAGTGAAAGCCGTCGGCGCTCGACGCGATGTGCGTGACGTTGGTCGCCTCGTTGTCGACGTCCATCATCGACAGCAGGGCGATGAAGTGGCTGCCGTGCCTGAACACGGTCCACTGGTCGAGGCACATCGGGTTGAGATCCAGCTCGTCGGGGTAGATGACCGTTCGCGGAAACGTCCAGGTATCCAGATCCTCGCTCGTGCTGACGCACATGCGCCGCTTCAGGTTGCCGATCGGCGGATCGAGCGCGGCCGCGCCGTCGAAGGGGAGGACCGCCGGGCGAACGTAGTAATGCCATCGTGCGGTCAAGGGATCGTGAACGAGCACGTCGGCGCCGTCGCCCGCACCTCGGACGATCGGGTTTTGCGGATCCGGTGTCCACTGCACGCCGTCGGCCGACCAGGCGCGAAACCGGCACTGCTCCCCCGTCTCGGGGTCGATGTCGCGGTAGATCATGACCAGGCGTCGCTGCTCGTCGGTCGCGCCGGGAACGAGCGCGACGTCCGCCGCCTGGCTCTTGAGGTGACCGTCGGCGACGATGTTGGTCCGCGCGTGGTCGCGCCACGGGACCGCGTTCAGTTCGGGCTTCGTCCAGTTGAAACCGTCGTCGCTGTGGGCGTAGCAGGTGACGTACGGGCTGCCGTGCTTCTTCTTGTGCCACTGGCTGCCCGGGTCGGGGTTGAACAGGAAGTTCCAGGATTCGGCGTTGATCGCCTGGTAGTACATGTGATAGCGGCCGTCGCGCGGATCGAGCAGGACGCGCCAGGGGCAGATGTTCGCTTCCCACGGCTTGTCGGCGCGCAGCACCGGGCCCCCGGGATCGCGCAACGGCATGCAGACGCGTCGCCGGACGTCCCAGGCGTCCTCGACGACGTGATCGTCGATCAGCAGCTGCTCGACCGTGCCGACGTCGAGCGGTTCGCCGCTCCAGCAGGTCATGGCGGGTCCTTGTACGAGACATAGGTGTCGCACAGCAGCCACTGCGGCCAGGGGTCGGGGGCATGGATGCCGTCCATGAGGAAGCAGATGCGGTTCTCGCCCTGGTGCAGCGGAGGGTCGGAGAGGGCCAGGAAGCAGTGGTCGAGCGGGCCGACCGTGTCCGACGTCTCCGGGCCGTTGGTGATCGGGTGGAAGCGGTCGAGCGTGAAACGCTCGCCGTTGATGACGCAGAACAGTCGGTCCGCGCAGTGGACCGTGCCTTCGAGCATCACGCGCAGCTCGAGGCAGTCGAGCCGTCCCTCGTTCCGGGCCGCGACCAGGTCGTCACAGATCGACAGCACGCACGACTGGCGCTCGTCGCTGAAGCGTCCCGTGCAACCGATCATGCGCGGAAGCTGCCTCGCGAAATCACCCTCGGGAATCCATCCCGGGTCGGGTGTGACGAAGAACAGCTTGCTGCGCCGGGCGAGCACTTCGGGGTCGTGCAGATCGGATAGCGCCTGGCGCTCCAGGTCGGTAAAGGTGTCGTCGGGACCTCGCTTCTCACGATGGCAGTCGTAGTTGAACAGGTAGATGCCGGAAGCGCCGTCATGCAGGGCATTGGCGGCCACGGCGCGCAACATCTCGATCCCATGACACGGGCTGTGATGGTACGTCTTGAGCTCGAGACCGCCGTAGATCTTCACGTTCGTGCCCTCGGCCAGGGCGACGTGACCGGCAATGTCGTTTTCCGAGTTGAGGTAGGAGCACGACATCGGCACGAGGATGTCGATCAGCTCCTCCCGAATCCACGTTTCGTAGTCGAACCCCTCGCTCAGGGCGCCTCCGATCGTGCCCGGACCTCGGGCCATCAACGCGACCGGCTTGTCCTTTTGCTTCGCGTAGCGGCGCGTCAGGGCCCGTGCTTCGCGCATGAATTCGTTAAGCAGCGGCGCGCCGCGGTGCGCCTCGCCGTGGCGGAACACCCGGGGCGCCTTGCCGAAGTCGAGCTCGATCCCGTCGATGTCGTACTTCGAGCAGGCCGATTCGATGACGTCCAGGTAGAGCCGCCTTACCTCCGGCATCGCGTAGTTGAACGACCAGGTGTAGTTCGTGTGGTACTTCGTGTTGCGCGTGAAGAGGGGGCCGCCGATGAGCAGGCGGGGATTCTCCTGCTTGAAGCGGCTTCGGCCGAACCAGATTCTCAGCTCGTCGTCCTCGTGGTTGTCGTTCATGCGCAGGCTGGCGAAGCAGCGCATGTCCTGACGGTGGACCTGCTCGACGTTCAGCCGGTAGTGATCGAGCCCTCGCTCCCTGATGCTGCAGAGGTTGTCGTACCCGTGCCTGATGGCGTCGGCGACGGCCTGACCGGCCTCGCCCGGCTCGCCGACCCACTCCTGCACCCCGTCGTACATCTGCGCGAACTCGGTCGATTCAGGAAAGAAGTTGTCGAGGCTGTCGCCCACGCAGACGCACACCACGTCGACCGCGGTCCCTTCGAGTTCCGCCACCGGTGCCGCGCACTGCTCCGGCTGGATGGGCACTGGGTACCGGTAGAGCGACATCGCGCCGCCGTCGGTGTTGAAGATGATGCGTGGGAGGTCGAGGTCCATTCAAGGTCATCCTGTCATCGCCGGGAGGCGCAACTTAGCGAGGACGGTCGGATGGATCAACGCGACGATAGAATCAGCGGTGCTGTTCGATTCCCTGCCATGGAGCTTCACCATGCAAGATCGCTGCCGCTTGCGTCTGCTGCTGGTCCTCGGCGGAGCGCTGACTGCCTTCTCGGTCGTCGCGCTCGCCGCGCCGTTTCTCGAGACTTCCAGTCGCCTGCCCGACCAGGTGCGCAGCCTGGCGCGCGTCGAGTCGATCTCGCTGCAGATCGACCTTTCGCCGGAGCTCGAGAAGCGGAAGATCACGAACCGGCGCCTTCTGCCGCGCTGGCGCCGGCGACTCGAGGACGCGGGATACGAGGTGCGCGACGGCGCCGACGCCGCGCTGCTGGTCCTGAGCGTCTCGGCCGTCACCGATCCGAACATTCCCGATGTCGTGGCCTTCACCCCGTATCTCGCGCTCGAGCAGAAAGCCCGCGTCGGCGGGGACGACCTTCGCGTGCCGACCTACGTCGACATCCTCGTTGGCATGGTCCATCTCGAACGCGAGGACCTCGAAGAAAGCGTCACGGGCGCGCTCAACGACATGTTCAATCGCTTCGTCCAGGTGCAGGACCAGGCCCGGCGCGACGCCAGAGCACGAAGCAAACGCCAATAGCCTGTGCCTCTCTCGCTCTCCCCAACGCGGGCTTCGCCCGCAAGTCGGAAAGCCGGAAGGTCGAAGGTCGAAAGTCGACGGAACCTGATTCCGGCCGGCGCGGTGTGGCATCGACAGTTCCGCTTTCGACCTTGGACCTTGGACCTTGGACTTCGGATGGATACGGATGAATCAGATAGAGAAAAAAATCCCTGTTCATCCGTGGTTCTTCAACCTCTCGTCACGGTGACGAGAAGTGACACCGGAAGAATCCATTAACCATTAACCATTAACCAATAACTCTCCTCACTCCTTCTCAATGCTGTAGTTGTCGTTGCTGAACCGGTCGAGGACGACCGCGATGCGCTCGACGTGGCTGTCGGTGAACAGGATGTTCTTGCTCTCGCCGTGGCGGCGCGATCCGAAGTTCACCTGGAACTCGTTCCAGACCTCGCTGACGGGAAACGGCGGAAAGTTGGGGCCCCATCCGTTCGCCCACGTGTAGTGGTCCTGCACCCAGAGCGTCCCCGAGTGGTCCTCCACCTGGTCGAGGCGGACCGACACGCCGGCCGAGCTGCTGGGCGGTGTCGGGGGACCCGTGTCGCGGAAGGCGTTGTTGATGCCGTAGGCCGTGTCCTTCCACAGGTCGGTCTCCGGCGCCGATATGTACATGACGCGGATGAAAGGCCACTGCGAAGGCACGTTGAAGAAGGTGATCCCGGACCAGTCGTCCGTGGTCGGCTCCGCCGCGGGGCAGATGTAGGCGTCGTGATTGCCGATCCAGGGCAGCAGGACCATGTGCCATGGCAACTGGCTGTCGACGTCCACGATGAACGCGTTGTCGTAGTCGTTGGAGTACGCGTTGAGCGCGATGCCGAACTGGCGCAGATTGCTCGCGCAGGCGATCGCGTGCGCCTCGCCCCGCGCCTTCTTGATCGCCGGCAGCAGCATGGCGATCAGGAGGGCGATGATCGAGATCACCACGAGCAGCTCGATCAGCGTGAAGCCGCGATGTCGATGCATGGAGGGCTCCCTGAGGCGACCTCCCCCCAATGCGGATCCGGTCGGCAGGCCCGGGACCCTCGGATCCCGGGCGCTTCCCGACAGGATACTTCCATTCAGCGGCGGCGCCGTCCGCCGAGCAGGCCCGCGCCGATCAGCAGCAGGGCGGCCGAGGCCGGCTCGGGCACGATATCGACGCCGGCGTTCACGCCGCTACCGGTGCCTTCGATCCCGAACCGGTCGATGCCGCTGCCGGTGCCAATGTTCAGGTTCGTCAGGGCGTGCGGTTGCTCGGCGCCGTTGACGAACAGCGTCCAGGCGTCGTCGGCCGGATCCGACGTGTTGAACGTGTACACGAGGCGCATCTGGTTCCAGTCGTCGAGGTTGACATCCAGGCCCGTGTCATTGACGCCGGGGTCGCGAATGTTGACGCTATCCTCGGTCTGACCCAGGCCGGTGAATCCGATCTCCAGCTGGGCGCGCTTGGTGCCACCGCTGATGTCGGTATCGTTCGCCAGCGAAAAGCCCATGACCTCGCTCCCCGTGGACTTGTAGACGTGCCACTCGACTTCAAGCTCGCCGGTGTCGATGGATGTCGGCGTGAACACCCAGCCCGTCTTGCAGCCCGTGCAGTGACCGAACTGGCTGCCTTCGTTCGCGGGGATGCCACCCGCTCCGGTGCCGGCGACCTGGAGCGCGAAGGCGGTGCCGACGCTGTCGACGAAGCTCGAATCCGCAGCCGACGCGTTGCCTTGCGTCAGTCCCTCGAAGTCCATCTGCGCGATCTGCACGCCGTTGTGCCTGACCACGATCGCGTCGGCCGACAGGGCCATCATGCCGACGAGCACCGCGCCGACCAGAAAGGTTCCGAATCGCATAATCAATCTCCTGAGCTTTCAAGGCTGACCGAACCGGGCCAGCGCGGTATGCCGCGACACACGGCGCGAACGGATGTTTCGCAAGATTTCGAAAGCGTGTAGTCTCGTACCCTCCAGAGGCACATCGATTATAGGGGGGGGGGCGGGGTCGATCAATACTTGATCCCCAACCCGCAGCCCCCAGCCCCTATCTCGCCGTGTAATCCGCCGGAATCGGGCAGTCAGGCCCCATCTTCGCCAGCAATGCGATCCTTGCCAGACCGTGCAGGAGGAACCCCGGGCCCATCTGCGACTCGTACCAGTCGATGCCCGAAGCGCCGAGCGGAAGGTCTGCATCAGGAAGGAAACATGCTTCCGGCGCGCGATCGGCGAGCGCAAGTCCGTCCTTCAGATATCTCTCGTCACCCGTGAGGTCGAAAAGATCGGCCATCAGTCCGAGCGACAGACCGGCGTCCATCGCGGGAACGGCCACGTTGTCCGGAAATGCGGTCGCCGCGCTGGAACGCGCCACGGCTGCCGCCCAGCGGAGCAGGGCCCCGTTGCCGGTCAGGCGGTGGGTCAACAGTGCGACGAGCCCGATGTACGCGGCCGGCCAGACGCCGTACGCGCTGCCGTAGATCGGCATCGGCTTGCGCGTTCCGTCGCGCCGGTAGAGCAGGAGGAAGATCCCCGCATCGAGATCGTGTGGGGCAGCGAGGAAGCCTTCGATGTACGTCGCAGCACGCTGGTTCATCTCGACGGAGAGTTCGGGATCGTCGGACTCGACGAGCGGTGCGGCTTCGAGCAGGCTGCAGGCAAGCGAGAGCGTCTGCGATGGCGCCAGACCCGCGACCTCGTCGGTGTCGTGGGTCTGGACGGGAAGCACTCCGTCGGATTCGCGACGCGTCCACCAGTAATCGAGGAAACGGCGCAGCAGCTCGAGCTGTCCCGGTTCCGGCGCGAGGTGATGTGCCGCGGCCAGGTCGAAGATGTAGAAGCCGCTGTGGCGCGGGAAGTCGCAGCTCGGCTGCTCCCGCCCTTGACGCGCCGAGGCGTCGAGGAAGGCGTGGCGCGAGTACTCGACGGGCTCGCCGTCCTTGATGTGCCAGTCCAGGCCGGCGGCGAAGCGGGCCAGGCGATCGGGATCGCGCTCCGCAATGGCCTGCCACAACCAGAGCGGCGCCTGGCGGAGGTGATCGTGGATCGGCGGAACGTCCGGATCCGGACGCGCGACGGCGAAGCTGTTGCCGATCCGGTCCTCGGCCAGGTCCCAATACGAATGTTCGCCCCAGGGAAAAAGGCCGCTCGGCGTATTGGTGCAGTGTGCGACGAAGTGGTCGAGGTAGCGTTCGACGGCCTGCGCGTAATGCCGGCGTCCGAGCGCTGCGGCGAGACCGGTCATCGTGAGCAGCGTTGGCTCGTCGTGGATCAGGTTGCTGCCGTGGTAGGCGCGGTCCCACGGGCGCTGACCTTCGATCGGATCCGGAATCTCCGTCAACATGCGCCCCGTTCGCGGATCGAGCATCGAGGGAAACAGGCCGTGATACGGCCGGCTCGCCTCGATCAGGCGATCGACGGCGCGGCAGACGCGGTCGAGGATGACGTTGGGATTGGTCATTGCAGCGATGCGCTGGTGCGGGGACTCAGTGTAGTGATCGGGGCCGGGCTCGTGGCGCGGGCGTCATCGGATCCCCATGCCATTCGACCCGCGGGCTGACGCCTGCGGTGCGCCGGTGCGTGGGCACATCGCCGGCGGTCGGCGAACCGCGCGGCGTGAGCCCGCGGGTCGGATGGCATGAGGGCGCAGTGCCAACCCGCGCCTCCGATTACACTGACAGGATGAACGGCGACCACGGCACGATCGACATCCGTTACGAAGAACCGCTCATCGCCGGCCGGCTCGTGACCGTGGAGTTCATCTGCACCGTCGGTTCCTCCGGTCTTGCCGAGAACGGGCGCCTGCGCATCGGTCTGCCCGGCGTCTGCTGGGGGCGGCCCGAGGTGCCGCAGTATTACTTCTGGGGCGAGTACGCGAAGGGAAAGGAGCGGCGCTACACGCAGTACGACCGCGTGAACACGACCGTGCGTCTCGAAACGAAGGGGCAGGCCGCGGCGCTGCTGGAGACCGAGGCCCGCTTTCGCAAGCCGTGGTCCTATCCGCCGAGCTGGCTGCGCGACTACGATCGATTCTGGATCACCGTCACGATCGAGGACGCGCCGCTGGCGCCCGGCGACAGGGTGATCCTGACCTACGGCGATCCGGAGCAGAAGCCGCTGACCGCCCGCGTGCAGCGCTTTCCCGAGAAGAAGCTGTGTTTCCTCGCGTACGTCGATGCGGCGGCGGCGGGAAAGTTCGAAGAGATCTCCGGCTCGCCATGGTTCACGTCCATTCAGTCCGGTCCGGCATCGCGACTGCAGGTCGTCGTGCCGTCGATCGTGTGTCCCGGCTCGTCGCCGTCGGCGCGCGTGAGCTACACG
>NYZC01000284.1 GCA_002686995.1 Phycisphaeraceae bacterium
ATTCACCCATTCACCCACCCATTCACCCATTCACCCACTCACCCGTCCCCCGCCCTGCCCCCGAGAATCGGAGTCCGCCCGTCGCCTCGAGCTGCGGGACCTCGATCGGATTGCCCGCCAGCACCTGCTCGTACACGACCTTGAGGCTTGCGGCGTATCGCTGACGCGAGAAGTAGCTGTACGCCTCGTGGCGCGCGGTGTCGCGCAGCTTCCAGCGAAGCTGCGCGTCGCCGAGCAGGCGACGGATGCGCTCGGCCAGGAGCGGCGGATGATCCGGGCGCGCCAGCAGCGCCGAGTGGCGGTCCTCGATCACCTCGCAGGCCGCGTAAGTCGCTTCCGCCACGATTGGCACGTTGGCGGCCATGGCCCAGAGCAGCGCCAGCCCCCCGCCGCCGTCACCCAGGATCAGCGCGACGTCGCATCCGGGAAGCACGCGCCACGGCGCCTCGATGCGACGGTCGACCAGGTGAAAGCCGTTCGCCCCGACGCGGTCCATCATGTGCCGAGCGGGCCCGAGCCGAGGCTGATCGGGATGCACGACCAGCCGCAGCCCATCGGCCGCGCCGGCGGCGGCGCGTGCGAGGGAAGCGGCCATCGTCGCCCCGTCGGCGCCCGTACGGGCGGGCGGATCATCGAGCAGCGCGACGACCGGCGTCGCATCGTCGATCTCCCATTGCGAGCGCAGCGCCGCGCGGGCGCCGTGCTCGACGCGTCCCAGGTCGAGGCCGGGGCGCAGCACGTGAACGGACGCCGGATCCGAACCGGCGCCGAGAAGCTGCCCCCGGATCGTGCTGCTGACCGCAAGCACCGCGGCTCGTTGCGGGCACCCCATCACGCGCAGCCAGTGCGCCACGCGCCGCGATACCGGCGCGGACACGGTCAGCACCCTGGGCATTGCTCGAAGCATCAGCGCCGACGCCGACCATGCGCCGACGCTCCAGCAATGGACGAGGTCGACGTCGCCCATGTCTCGCACGGCGCGCTGAAAGGACGTCGGGCTGATCCAGGCGCGCCCACCCGGCGCGCCGCGCATCGTGCAGCCCTCGAGCCCAGCCTCGGCGGCGCGTCGGCGCAGGGCCGCTCCGCCCACCAGCAGCACGCGCTGATCGACGTCGTGCATGCCGACCTGCCCCTCGCGAATCAGTTGCAGCAGCGGTACGGAGGACGCGCCCTCTTCACCGTCCACGATGTGCAGGATGCGCAGCGCCATCGATCACTCGAAGGGCTCGCCCGGCTGCCGGGGCAGGTAGGCGTAGAACAGGCGACCGACGTCGCGGGCAATTCGATCGGCCAGCTTGCGCTGGTAGGCCTGGCGTGTCGCGTCGGTGATCTCCGCGGCGCGCGGCAGAAGCTCGACGCGCACCCGCTGCCCCGACGGCACCAGGTCGGGATCGTCGCCCGCTTCAATCGGTGAACCGGGAAACATCCGGCGGCGGTTCGCCGCGTCGATGACCTTCACCTGCGCGACCGCCATCGGCTGGACCAGACCGGGGTCGGGCGACAGCACCGCTCGCTCGATGTGCACGTGTACGACCTGGGCCGCACCGACGGAGCGCCCGATCTGGTCGACGCCGGTCCGGCGCCAGTCGTCCTCGAGGCGCACCATCAGGCCGGTGACCCGCTCGGGCGGCACGATCTGCTCCATCCCCGCGTGGCGGCCAAGGTCGTCCCCGATCTGCTGGGCGATCAGGACGGAGAGCGTCGGGTCACCGAGCAGGTTGCGCGGGTCGTCCACCAGCACCACCGTGGGGCGCCGGGGCAGGCTGTACGTCGCCGGCACCTTCTGCGGAAACGCCTGGCCCAGGAACGCGACGTAGTTGCAGCCGCCGGTGCCGGCGAGACCCACACCGCAGGCGATCGCGAGCCACAGTGCGCGACGCTTCGGATCGCTCATCATCGCACTTCCTTGTGACGGTAAAACAGGCTCGCCGCGCGCTCGGAGAACGTCCTGAGCAGGCCGAACTGGATCGTCTGCTCGTCGTGCTCGAGCAGCGGCACGGGTCGCTGGGGGTACACGGCGCGCACCGCCTGCGAGTAGGCGTAGGCGTCCGGATTCGATGATTCGCGCTCGACGACGTGAACATCCGCCGCGATCGAGCCGCGCCAGAGGTGCCGGTGCTCCTGGTCGCGCGTGGTGAACCGGGAAACGTCGACGACCAGCAGCCGATCGGCGCCAAGCGCGTCCATCACGTCGCTGTAAGGCATGCTGTGCCAGTAAGGATTCGCGTCGACGAACGTGTCGATCCGGTCCGGCTCGATCAGCTTCGTCGCCGGCACGTTCCGGGCGATCTCGGCGCCCATCACGCGCGCCGCCCTGGCGCCGGCGCGCGGAAACTGTGCCGACGTGGTCCCGTCGGTGGCCACCAGGATCGCCAGGTCCCGACCTCCGAGGCCCTCGTATTCGGCGTCGACGGTGACGACCGTGCGATCGGCCCCCACCACCTTGCCGGCCCAGCCCGCCACGGCGCAACCGCACATGCCGCAGGCAAATCCCGCAAGCACCAGGACCGTCGCCGCGCGCCAGGCGCCACCGACCGCTCGAATCGAAAGCGTCACGTTGCCCCCTGCATGTTCAGGACGTTCACGATCTTGTAGCACCACGCCAGGAGAAACAGCCCCGCGAGCGTCCAGACCGCGATCGGTCCGACCAACCGGCGCCCCAGCGGCGCCAGGGACACGCCGCGCCACCACGCATAGCCGCTGATCCAGACCATCACCGCCGCGGCGACCGCGAGCGCCGCGCCGGTCGGCTGCGTGTGAAACGCGTTGAAGAGCCGTCCGTGCGTCGCAAGGCTGAACGCGGTGGTGCAGCCGCAGGTCGGACACGGCACGCTCGTCGCCGCGAGCATGCCGCACTGCGGCAGTCCCAGTTGCGCGTGCGTCCCGAGCCCGGACGGATCCGGAGCAAGTCTGAATCCCAGCGCGAGCCCGCCCGCACAGGCAGTGAAGACCACCGCGGCAATCCACCGTTCGCGACGACGCGCGGGCGCTCGGGAAACGGAAGCCGGCGGCGAGATGGCTGCGGAGGCGGGCATGGAACAGCGTTAGTCTAGCCGGTCTTCGAATCCCCGACTCTTCGACTCATCGACTGTCAATCGTCGGCCTTGCGTCGCCGACCGAGCAGCGAGAGCATCGCCACGATCGGCGCCGACAGGGCGTAGATGACGAAGGCGGCGGCGAGCGAACCCTGGGGATGCACGAACAGCAGAAGTCCGATCGCGACCGCGATCGCGATGTACTCGATGCGGGCGCGGTCGCGCAGGAACCGGTTGATCAGGTGTACGTAGGGCAGGCGGCTGACCATGGCGATCGCGGCCAGCAACGTGATCGCCACCATGCCGATGGAGGACAGCGTCACCGAAAGCCCGCGCTGATTGGCGAGGAAATGCTCGTGGAGCAGCACGAGGCTCGCGACGGTGCCGCCGGCGCCGGGCGTCGGCAGGCCTTCGAACCAGGTGTGGTGCGAGACGTCGTCGCCGCCGATCTCGATGTTGAACCGAGCAAGGCGCAGAGCCGCGCACGATACGTAGATGCAGGCGATCACCAGCACCATCCGGTCGTACGGCCGATCGGCCTTGATCGACATGAACGGCGCCTCCAGGGCCACCAGCTGGACGGCGATGAATGCCGGAGCGACGCCGAACGTGACCATGTCGGCCATCGAGTCGAGCTGGGCGCCGAGATCGCTCGTGTGACGGGTCAGCCGCGCCAGCCGCCCGTCGAGGGCGTCGAAGAGCATGCCGAGGAACACGAACGCGGCGGCGACCGTCAGCGGCGTCCAGTTCCACGCCATCTGCGTCTCCGGCTTCCGGCTCGCGAAGAACACCGCGAGAAAACCGCAGAGGCAGTTACCGAGCGTGCAGAGGGTGGGCAGCACCGCGAGGCTGCGCTGCGCCGCCGTTCGACGCGGCGCCTCGAAGGGGTCGGATTCCCCGGAGTCGTTCCTCTTGGACGGCATGGAGCGCTATGTTACCGAGCCCGTACCGGCGGCGAACCGCGGGCGTCAATCGATCCCCATGCCACCTGAAGGCCGATGGCGCCTCCGACCCTTCCGCCGCTTCGGCTCTTCCGCCCTCACTCCGTCTCGTCGAAATTGCGTTCGACCAGGCCGCGAATGGCCGCGATCGCCTCCTCCGCGTCCGCGCCGACCGCTTCGACGAGCAACTGCGTACCCTGCGTCGCGTCGAGGGTCATCATCTGCATGATGCTCTTGCCATCGACGGTATTCGCCCCCTTCCTGACGCGCACGTCGCTGGCGAACGTGTTCGCCACGTCGACGAACGCCATCGCCGGGCGCGCGTGCAACCCCATCGGGTTCGCGATGGTCACGGTGACCTTCGCATTCGGGGGAGATGATTCCACGCGATGCACTCCGCAGGCCGGCGAAATCGATTCGCCGGTGCCGGGATGAACCTTACTTTGTGGTCGGGCGCCCGACAATTCACGCGCTGCGGCCCAGGGTGGCGGCTACCCCTGCAGCTGCTGGTTGTCGGCCTCCTGGAAGAGATCGAGCACGGCGGCCACGTCGTTGGCCTGGCGCAGGAAGCGACGGAACGTGTCCTTCTGGAGGTGAGAGAAGATGTTCTCCATCGCCTGGAGGTGCTCGTCGGGCTTGTCCTCGGGGCTCAGCAGAAGCACCACCGTGTACACGGGGGCGGTATCGAGCGCGTTGAAGTCGACGCCCTTCTGGCTCACGCCGACCGCCGCGGCCATGCGCTTGATCTCGACGTGCTTCACGTGCGGGACGGCGACCCCCTTCCCGAAGCCCGTCGAGCCCCTCTTTTCGCGCTCGATGATCATCCTGATCAGGTCGTCCCGCAGCGATTCGGCCACGGCGCCGCCGCCGATCAGGGCGTCGACGAGCTCCGCGACGGCGTCGTCGCGCTGGGTGCTTTCCAGTTGAGGAACGATCGCTTCGGGGACGACGAATTCGCTGAGTTTCATGGTCGGTTCTGCATCCATGTTCTGACCCGTCGGCGCGACGGACCATCGGGGCCCTCGAGCGCGGCCCGCACGGGCGGGCCGACTCGAACCTAGGTCTTGTGCTTGCGATTGCGCAGCTTCTCCTTGTGGTCGGTCAGCTGGCGCTCGAGCTTGTCGACGACGTCGTCGATGCAACCGTAGAGATCATTCCCCGTGGTCTTGGCCACGAACGCGTCGGCATGCTCCACCTTGACGATCATCTCGACCTCGTGGCTGTGGCTGTCGTGCTTGGCCGCCACGATGTTGATCGACTGGATCCGATCGAAATAGCGATGCAGCTTCGCAGCCTTGGTCTCGGCATACTCCTTGATCGCCGGTGAAACGTCCACGTGTCTCCCGCTAATCCTGAATTCCATCAGTGGCACTCCGGTTGGCGACATGGTGGTCACGACGCCTCCTTGATCGTCGCGACGCTCGCGTCGGCGACGTTCGCTTCTGGACCGTCAGGATCCACGCCGTCCAGCTTCTGGGCCGGAGGGATGATCACTCCGCCGCTCACCGTGAAGCGCAGCGCCTGTTCGATCGAGATCGGCAGATCAATGGTATCTTTTTTCGGCACCGTGATCACGTAGCCCGTGAAAGGGGTCGGTGAGCTGGGGATGAACACCGTGAGGCAGTGGTCCCTGGCCTGCTCCTGGATCAGCTTCATCGTATCGCCCGTGACCAGCCCGACGGACCACAGGCCCTTGCGCGGGTATTCGACGGCCACGACCTGGTTGAACTGGAACTTGCGCTTCGAGTCGTCGCCGACGAGGAAATCGGTGACCTGCTTCACCGACGGGTAGACCTGCCGGATCAGCGGCACCTTGCCGAGAAGCTCTTCGCCGCGATGGTAGAGGCGGCGGCCGATGAAGCTGCCGAGCAGGGCGCCGACGATGTAGATCAGCACCGCCGCGATGAACAGCCCGATGAGGTCGAGCAGGACGCGGTACTTCTTCCATTCGGCCTCGAGCAGGGCGCGCTTGGTCGAGCGCCGGACGAGCGCGTCGTAGCCGTCGCTCTTCTGCCAGGTCGTGTAGCGGGCCGGTTCGTTCTCCTTGACGAGCTTGACGTGATCGATCTTGTCCTGCTCTTCGACGTACGGCCACCAGGGCACGAAGCGGACGACCAGCTCCTTGACGCCCTCGTTGATCGGCGCCGCGATGTTGACCTGCACGAAGTTGTAGGCGGCGATCAGGATCCAGATCGTCAGGACGCTGGGCAGCAGGATCGCGAGGCCGCGCAGGAAGAACTTCTTGAAGTTCGACCGGGCGGGCGTCTTGACACGTTCGGTCATATGAGAGGTGGACCTCGCGGCGACCCTTCGCCTGATGAAAGGATAGACCTGCGTCGCGCGAAGGTCAAAGAAATCGGGGTCCGGGTCCCGGGTCTCGCGCTCGTCGTGGCCGGCGCGCGCGGACGCGTCACCGGCGCCGCGCAACGGCGCAAGGATGAGCCTAGAATCGCTCTCGTCGGACCCGGAACCCGAAACCAGAAAGCCGGACCCCGCCATGGATCCCAAGAGCATCGAGCAGACCGTTTTCGAAGCGATCGAAAGCCAGCCCGTCACCGACTTGCACACGCATTGCTATCCGCCCTCGTTCGGCGCCGCGCCGAAGCCTGGCGGCCTGCTGCTCTGGGGGATCGACGAGCTGGTCACCTACCACTACCTGATCGCCGAGGTCTACCGCGTCGTGCCCGCCTCCGACCTGCCCTACGATCGGTACTGGAGCATGGCGCGCTGCGAGCAGGCCGATCACATCTGGAAGCACCTGTTCGTCGAGCGAACGCCGGTGAGCGAAGCCTGCCGGGGCGTGCTAAGCACGATCCGGCTGCTCGGCCTGGATCCGAACGTGAAGACGCTCGATCCGCTGCGCAAGTGGTTTGCCGAGCAGGATCCCGACCGGTACGTCGACATGGTGATGAAGCTCGCCAACGTCGACTCGATCACGATGACCAACGCCGTGTTCGACGACGCCGAGCGGGCGATGTGGCTGGAGAACCCCCGGGTCGGCGACGACCCGCGCTTCAGGGCGGTGCTGCGCATCGATCCGCTGCTGCGCGACTGGCCCTCGGCGGCGCGGCGCCTCGCGGCGTGGGGCTACGAAGTCGCCGAGGACTTCACAGGGCGGACCGTCGACGAGGTGCGCCGCTTCCTGGGCGACTGGATCGACCGGATGAAGGCGATCTACGTCGCGATGAGCCTGCCGCCTGACTTCCGTCACCCCGATCCGGACAATCCGGGAGGCGACCGCTTCATCACGGACTGCCTGATGCCCGTATGCGCCGACCGCGGCCTGCCCTGGGCGCTCATGATCGGCTCGCGTCTGAGGGTCAACCCCGCGTTGCAGGACGCCGGCGACATGTCAGGCAAGGCGGACATCCTGGGCGTCGTGAACCTTTGCGCGCGGTTCCCGGACAACCGGTTCCTGGTGACGATGCTCAGTCGTGAGAACCAGCACGAGTTGTGCGTCGCGGCGCGAAAGTTCGGCAACCTGATGATCTTCGGCTGCTGGTGGTTCCTGAACAACCCTTCGATCGTCGACGAGATCACGCGGATGCGCCTCGAGCTGCTGGGCACCAGCTTCGTGCCGCAGCACTCCGACGCGCGCATCCTCGATCAGCTCGTCTACAAGTGGCACCACAGCCGGAAGGTCATTGCTCGGGCGCTCGTCGACAAGTACCACGATCTCGTCGCGACCGGGTTCGAGCTGAAGAAGAAGCACATCCGCCGCGACGCGGCGCTGCTGCTGCGGGACAACTTCCGAAGCTTTACCGGGATCTGAAGCCGGCGCGCCCGAAGCACGCACGGTGCAGGGCGGAATGGGAATTCCCATGGGATGTGGCCAAGCTCGGCCGTAGATCGATCGCGAACACGCCTGCCGCCACATGACACCCATCAAGCCTGAGGCAGGCATCGCACCTCCGAAATGTGGGCACTTCGGCGACATCCCGCCGACAGCGATGGGCCGATGAATTGACAGGACCGCTCAGGCAATCCAGCGCGCCAGCCACGCCCTGACCGTGGCCAGAACGAGCAGGCGCTTCCGGCGCCGGCTCTCGCGGCTGGGGCCGCAGATACGATCGGCGCGCCGCAGCCAGTACCAGGCGTAACGCATGCGGCCGAGCCGGGCGCATGCCGTGGAAAGGCTGTACATCGCACCCGTGTGCTGCGGCGCGCGGCGCAGCGCCTCGCGGAAGTCACTTACCGCCCTCGAAGACAGCCCCCGCATCATCAGCGATACGCCGCGGCAGACCAGCGCCATCGCGGGCCCCGTGTCGTTGATGCGACGGCGCCGGGCCGTCGGGTCGATGTGCGGCGTCAGCAGCGCCTCGACCGGCTCGGGCATGTTCAGGTCCACGAGCATTCTGGCGAGCTCGACCGCCTGGTCGAGATCCCGATCGGTGAGGTCAAGCTCCCGCCGAAGGTAGGCCCGCGCCCGATCCGGCTCGCCGCGGCGCACGGCGACCTCCGCGAGGCGCAGGTGAATGCCGGGACGCTCGGGATCGATCGAGGCCGCCTCGCGCAGCGCACGGGCGGCTTCCTCGATGCGGTCGTCCATCAACGCGACGCGCCCGAGATGCAGGTGGGCGTCGGTGTTCGTCGGATCCTGCTCGAGGGCGCGTCGGAACTTCTCCACGGCCTCGTCCTGACGACCCATGTCGATCAGCAGGTTGCCGAAATCGAGCAGCGTCTGCGTGTCACTCGGATCCTCGCGGAGCTGCTTGAGGAAGAACTGCCGCGCTCGCTCGAGATGGCCCGTCGCCCAGTGGGCGCCGGCGAGGTGCGCGTAGACGTCCGGGTACTCCGGATCGAGGCGCACGACCTGTTTCCAGCACCAGATCGCGCGGTCGAAGCACTCGGTCCCCGCCAGGCTCTTCGCCATGTGGTCGTAGCACAGGACGCACTCGTCCGAAATCAGCCGCGCCATGTAGAACGCCTGCTCGGCCGCCTCGTGCTCCCCGAGCCGGCCGTGCGCCAGGATGATGTGGCAGTAGGCGCGCTCTTCATCGGGATCCTGCTCGACGACCCGCGCCAACACCTTCAGCGCCTTGCGGCACTGGTCGCAGCGAATCAGGTCCACCGCGAGGTGCAGCATCGCCTCGACGTGGTCGCCCTGCAGGCCCAGCACGCGCCGGAAGCACGCCGCGGCCTCCGCGTAGCGATGCATGGCGTCGAGCGTCAGGCCCATTCCGAAGAGCCAGTCGCTCTTGTCGGGGTTGACGGCCAGCGCGCTGCGCATCTCGGCGAGCGCCTTCTCCCATTGACCGTTGTCGTAGAACTGCGACGCCCGCTCCGCGTGCAGCTCGGCCTTTTGCCAGTCGTTCATCGATCAGCCCCGGTGGCCGTCGCCGGCCGGGCGGTCCGAAGCCGCAGGCCGAGCGCCGGGTCCACTGCCAAGTACGTTTCCTGACACGTGAAACGCAGTCGCATCGCGCCGCCTGGAGCGGCGAAGACGGTCGGCACCCCGGATCCGACCACGTTACCTTACCGTATTATAGGCCCCATGAAATCGACCGAAGTCACTGCCGTGAACGTCGATTTGACCGAGAGGGTCGATCGCGGCCGACTTCGATCTCCCGGCGGTCTGCGCCCCGCAACGCTGCTCATCCTGCTCGCGATGGTGCCCTCGTGCCAGGCTTCGAACGAGATCGCGCAGCCGGTCGATGACGTGGCACCGCTCGCTATCGCTTCGACCGAGCCCGTCGTCCCCGCGACGACGGCCCGCCCGCCCGCCGCCGCCTCGGACGACGAGGCCGGGCGACGCATCGCCGAGCTCGAGCAGCAGGTCCAGTTCCTGCGTCGCCAGCTCGCGTCGACCATGGCGGCGCTCGTCGAAGCGGACCGCAGGCTCTACCGAAGCACGCCGCAGGAAGAGCGCCAGGCGGTGCTGGTCACCTGGCTTTCCGATCCGCAGTTCCTCGTGCGACGGCTCGCGATCGAGCTGTCCGACAAGCGCCTGGAGAACAACCAGCCGATCGGGGCGGAGATGGTCACGGCCCTGCGGGGCCGGCTCGAGGACCCGCGGGCGGAGATCCGGCGGGCCGCGGCCCTGCTGCTGTCGAACCTGCGCGACGAGCAGTCGGCGGATACCGTCGCGGCACTGCTCGCCGGGGGTGCCGAGGAGGAGATCGACGTCATCCGCGCGTACCTGCAGGTGATGGTGGGCCGCCCGCGCGCGGCTGCCGTCGATCCCGCCATGTCCATGCTCGGACACGATGCCCTGCGCGGCCCTGCCGCGGCCGCGCTGACGTCGGCCCTGAAGCAGAACCTGCTCAATCCGGACCAGATCGAGCGGGCCGCGACGCGCGTCCGCGCGCTGGTCCACCGGAACGCGGCCCCTCCCGAGCCGCCGGTGATCGCGCTGCTCGCCCGTCTCGCGGACGAGGATGACTGGACCCGCATCGCCGCGTGGCTCGACGCGGACGAGGAAAGAGTGAAGGACGCGGCCGCCCGCGCGTGGGCCGAGTCCGGCCGCCCGCTGTGGGAGCTGGCCCGCCGCGCCGGCAGCGAACCGTTTCTCCAGATCGTGATCGCGCAGGCACGCCAGCGCGGCGAAGATCCCCGGACCATGATCGCGCTCGTTCAGCATCCGCCCGAGGACGCGCAGGTCATCGTGGCGTGGAAGCAGGCGCTGACCGAAATGGCGGCGCGCGTGCCCGCCGCCGCCGTGCTCGTGGTCGACCGCCACCTCGCGCAGTCGCAGGGTCCGGACAACGAGCTGCGGGAGCAGCTACTGACGACGTCGATCACCCGCCTCACGTCCGCCGGCAACGGGGCGCAGGGGGCCGACCCCGCGCCGAATCTCGATGAGCCGACGCGCCGACTGCTCACGGACCTTTACCTCGGACGGGCCGGCATCAGGCTCGAGCGCGGCGCCGCCCGGGCTGCACTCGAGGATCTGCGCGCCGCCCGGCCCGATGAGCTTGACCCGGTCCGCCGGCGCCGGCGCTCGCTGGGACTGCTGAAGGCGCACCTCGCGGCCGGCGACGATGAAGCCGCGGCGACCGAAGCCGAAACGCTGCTTCGGCACGAAGCGACCACCGCGCTGGTTGCCGGCACCTACCTGGACATCGCGAGGAAGAACCTCGCCGCGCGGCAGTTCGACCGGGCGCTGGAGCTCACCCTGCAGCTTCAGGATCTGATCGGTACGGACCCGCCCGCGACGCTCATGACCGCGGCCCGTAACCTGCAGAAGAAAATCGAGGACGCGATCGCAGCCTCGAAGGCGACCACGCCCGAAAGCGATTCGGACGCGCAGGCGGAAGGTAACCTCTAGAAGCTCGAATCCGTGCGCGCACCGAGAAGTGTCATGTGAAACGCCCCCTGACCCCAACCCTGCCTGCTGGCACTTGACACTGGATGCGTTCCCCGCCACACTCGCGCCATGCCTGCGGAAGTGATCACTGGAAAAGCATTCGTGCTCGGCGACGACGTCGACACCGATCAGATCATTCCTGCCGAGTACCTCTCCTACAACCCCGCGATTCCGGACGAGCGCCGCTATTTCGGCATGCATGCGCTCTCAGGCGTGCCCGCGGCGGAATCGGGCCTCCCCGACGGCGGCCAGCGGTTCGTCGAGGACGGCGCGTTCGAAAGCCCTTACCGGATCATCATCGGCGGTCGAAACTTCGGCTGCGGCTCGTCGCGCGAGCACGCCCCGCTCGCCCTTGCCGAGGCCGGCGCGCGTGTCGTCGTCGCCGAGTTCTACGCGCGCATCTTCTTCCGCAACTGCGTAAACGGCGGCTACCTGCTTCCCTGCGAGTGCACGGGGCGACTGGTCGACGTGATCCGGACCGGCGACGAATGCGAAGTCGACGCGGCGTCGGGCCGACTGACCCACATGACCCGCGGCGCAACCCACGACCTGCAACCGCTCGGCGACGTGCAGCCGATCATCGACGCCGGCGGCATCTTCGACTACGCGAAGCAGGCGAAGATGTTTTGACGACACGCGCGGTTGCTTGTTGCTGACCTGATTCACCTGACCTGATTCACCTGACCTGATTCACCTGACCTGATTCAATGGATCGCGCGTTTCTGCAGTCCAGTTTCGAAGCGGCACAGCCGTACGAGCAGTACGTGCGAAGCGGCACGCCCCAGCAGCACGAGAACTGGGAGAAGATCTACCAGCAGGTCGCCCTGACCGATGCGCAGCAGGCGCTGATCGGAAGCTGGACGCGCCGCATGAACATCATCGGGCTCTCCGGGCGATGGTGCGGCGACTGCGTTCAGCAGGGCCCGCTCATCCAGCGGGTCGCCGAGGCGAACCCCGAGGTGATCGATCTGCGGTGGCTGGAGCGTGACGAGCATCCCGACCTTCAGGGGCTGGTGCGGATCAACGCCGGCGATCGCGTGCCCGTGCTCGTGTTCTGCGCCGAGGACTTCGAGTTCGTCGACTGGTACGGGGATCGGACGCTTTCACGATATCGCGCCATGGCTCAGCGCATGCTCGGGCCGAGCTGCCCGCTTCCCGGCGCGCCGGTGGCCACCGAGGAGCTCGACGCCACGCTGGCGGACTGGCTCGAATGCTTCGAGCGGGCCCAGCTGCTGCTGCGCCTGAGCTCACGTCTTCGCCAGGTGCACGGGGACTGAGGCCGCTTGCGACGGGCGCATCGGGCCGGGTGCCGCGTCGGACCGGTGCCATCGCTCCAACCCTCACGATCCTTTCGGGGTGCTTGACGGCTGACGCGGGCATGATTCAGATTGCTCCATGAGGATTGGGTGGCTGGGGTCGAGCGCAGCCACCCACGCTGCGAACGATCCCAAAGGGACCCGCGACAGCTGTCATGCACCCATCCTTGCGGAAGAGCGATGCAACCGCCTTGCCTCGCTCATCCCGGTGGGTTAAAATCCTCGGCTTTGATTCGGTGGACCGAACGGTCGAAGTCCACCACGGACGACGCGACGGCGGACGAGGGGCCGCCATACTCAACCGGGCGCAAGCGCCCGTACGGAGCTGTTTCGTGGCGAAGAAAAAGGCTGCGGGTTCCTCGAAGAAGAAGACCACCGCCAGGAAGTCCAGGGCGGCCTCCGGAAAACCCGCAAAGAAGAAATCAACGAAAACGACCAAGGTGAGCTCGAAGACGTCGAAGTCCTCGAAGTCCTCGAAGAGCACCAGGGCGCCGGCGAAGAAGATCCGGGTCGCCGCGAAGGCCGGAGCCGCGAAGAAATCGGACCCGGCCTCGAAGACGACCGTCCGCAAGAAGAAGGCCCCCGCCTCGCGGACGAAGAAGAAGCCGGTCATCGACCTGTCCCGGAACGGGCAGAAGCCGGGCTCCGCCCCTCCGGAGGATTCGGGCCCCAAAGGCGTCGTCCCACCCCTCCGGCCGTCACAGGCGCGCAGCGGCGAGGAGGAGACGGTCGAACAAAAGCCGCCGACGCTCACGCAGCTTCGGAAGGTCAAGACGGGGCTGACGCGCAAGGAGCTCGAGCAATACCGCCAGCTTCTGCTCGACAAGCGCAAGGAAATCCTCGGCGACGTCGAGGCACTCGAAACCGACGCCCGAACCGACTCCGGTGATCACCACTCACCCGACCACATGGCCGACATCGGCTCGAGCAATTACGAGCAGGAGTTCACCCTCGGCCTCGTCGAGTCGGAGCGCCAGATGCTGCGGGAGATCGACGAGGCCCTGCACCGTATCGCCAACCGCACCTACGGCGTCTGCCTCGAACGCGCGATCCCGATCGGCCGCCCCCGGCTCGACGCCAAGCCATGGGCCAAGTACTGCATCGAGGTCGTACGCGAGAAAGAGCGTCTGGGCGAGCTGTGACCGAGCCCTGCGCCGGACGCCATCCACCATCCTGGACGCTGCTCATCACGGCGACCGTCGTCGTCCTGGCGGCCGACCTGATCTCCAAGTCCGTGTCTTTCACGCATGTGGCGGGGCAGCCGGTTCACGTCACGCGCGACAACGCCTCGATGCAGGGCATCATCCCCGACCACCCGCCGATCAACGTGGTGCCGCACGTCCTTGCCTTTCAGCTGACGCTCAACACCGGCGCCGTGTTCGGTCTCGGCCAGGGCGCGCAGTGGCTGTTCATGCTGATCAGCGTCGTCGCGGCAGCGGTGATCACCTACGTATTCTGGACGAGCCGCGCCGGGGCGATCGGCACGCACGTCGCGCTCGCGCTGATCCTCGCCGGGGCGATCGGCAACCTTCACGACCGCATCCGTTTCAACGCGGTGCGCGACATGCTGCTGCTGTTTCCGGGCGTCAGGCTGCCGTTCGGCTGGCGCTGGCCCGGGGATTCGGATCTCGTCTACCCCTGGATCTTCAACATCGCAGACGTGTCGCTGCTCGCCGGCGTCGCGATCATGTTCGTCGTCGTCGCTCGGACGTCGCGGCCCGAACCAGGCGCGCAAACAGCCCACGATTGAGCTCGTCCGGTCCGCCGCGCTCGGGGTGCCACTGCACCCCGGCGTAGAAACGGCGTGCCGGGTCGTCGATGGCCTCGATCACGCCGTCCGGGGCGCGGGCGACCACGCGCATCGATCCGGGGTCGGCCACCGCCTGCTGGTGATGCGACACGACCGAGGCATGCCCGCTCCCGGGCCCGAGCACCGAATCCTCCACCAGAAGCTCGATCCCGTGCCGCTTGCGGCCGGTGTGCTGCGCCGCCGTCGCAAGGTGTTCGGGCAGGTACTGATCGAGCGTCCCACCCGCCGCCAGCGCCATGAGCTGCATGCCGAGGCAGACGCCGAGGACGCACTTGTCATCCCGGTCCGCGACTGCTTTCAGAAGGGCCAGCTCGAACGCCTGCCTTCGCGCGTCGATCGGACGCGCCCGCGGGTGCGTCGGCGCACCGAAGATCTCCGTGCGCGGATCGACGCCCCCGCTGAAGATGAGTCCGTCGCAGGTTTCGGCATACTGCGCGGCCAGGTCCGGCTCGTGGGGGAGAAGAATCGGCACGCCGCCCGCTTCGGTGACGGCGCGGCCATAGTGTTCGGACAGCTCGAGGACCTGCGAGTCCGAGTTGTTGTCCCGATTGTCGACGGTGATGCCGATGAGCGGCCTGGACACGCGGGCATTCTATCGGCGGGCGCCGGACGGGTGCGGTTCGTCGAACCGGCAGGCCGTCCATGCGTATAAGCCGACTACTTCGTGATCCGAGGAGCCGCAATGATGACCGCTAGCAAGGACTTCGCCGTATCCGATACGTCGATCAGCGCAGTGCTGATTCGTGTCGCAAAGGAATCCGGATGGGCGCCCGTCGTCGTGCTGATCCTGCACGAAGTGCTCGCCGGCATCTTCGGGCATGAGCCCTACGTCGATCCGGTGATCCACTTTCTCGGCGGTGCCGCGGCCGCTTTCCTTCTGCGATGCAGCGTATCGTGCGCTTCGGGCCTCATGGGCAGACCCTCCAGGGTGGCGACGGATCTCCTGGCGTTCGGCCTTGCCACCGTGGTCGCCGTGATCTGGGAGCTCGGCGAGCTTCTGTCCGATCTGCTCCTGGGAAGCAACATCCAGCGCAGCGCCCCCAACACCCTGCGCGATCTGGCGCTGGGCATGGCCGGCGCCCTCGCGTACCTGGTGCTCCGCCGGGTAGCCGCCTCTCGGGTCGAGGCCTGATGATGCGCCGTCGGTCCCGGGCGGCCGGATACACTGTGCATCGACGCCCGGAGACCGCCTTACGGAGCACTGCAGTGAAAAAGTTCATGATCCTCCACTTCGGATTCGAGAGGCCCACACCCGAGATCATGGCGGCCTGGGGCCAATGGTTCGATTCCATCGCCGACCGCCAGGTCGACCGCGGCGGCTTCAGCGGCGGCCGCGAGATCTCGAAGGACGGCACCCGGGACCTGCCCTGGGACATGGACGCCATCACCGGCTACAACGTCATCGAAGCCGAGGATCTCGACGAGGCCGAGCGCATCGCGCAGACCAATCCGTTCATCGCGAGCGTCAGGGTGTACGAGATCAGGTCGATGTAGAAGAGGTGCGCGGGACGCAACGTTCGAGGATCGAGTACGGTGCCTGCACGCTTTGCCTGTCGAGCCCCGACATGACCATCGCCTTCCAGCAATGCATCGACCCGGACTGCGGCGCGACCTACGGCGTCGACGAGGTCCACGTATCGTGCCCGCGCTGCGCCGAGCACGACCGGGTGTCGCTGCTGGATATCAGGTACGACCAGACGGATGACGTATCGTTCGAGACGTTCGAGCGGCGATGGATGACGAAGGGCGACGAAGGCGACGGGGCGCTCGACTTTTCCGGCGTCTGGCGCTTCCGCGAGCTTCTGCCCTTCTACGAGAGCACGGACCAGGTCGTGACGATCGGCGAGGGACGGACGAACCTACAGGACGCCCGCCGGCTCGCCGGCGAGATCGGCCTCGGCCGCGGCCGGCTCTTTCTTCAGTACGAGGGGCTGAACCCCTCCGGGTCGTTCAAGGACAACGGCATGACCGCCGCGTTCACGCACGCGCGCCTGATCGGTGCGAAGCGCGTGGCCTGTGCGTCGACCGGCAACACCTCGGCGAGCCTGGCGATGTTCGCGTCGCTTTCCGAGATGAGGGGCATCGTCTTCATCGGCAGCGGCAAGATCGCGCTCGGCAAGCTCTCTCAGGCCCTGGACTACGGCGCCCGCACGCTCCAGATCCAGGGTGACTTCGACGACTGCCTCCGCCACGTGCACCAGATCGCGACCGAGCGGCGCGAGCTCGGCATCTACCTGATGAACAGCGTCAACCCGTTCCGGCTCGAGGGCCAGAAGGCCATCATGTACCGCATCCTGGAAGCGCGCGACTGGAACGTGCCCGACTGGATCGTCGTGCCGGGCGGTAACCTCGGCAACTGCTCAGCGTTCGGCAAGGCGTTCCTCGAGCTGCGCGAGCGAGGGCTGATCGACCGCGTGCCGCGCCTCGCGGTCATCCAGGCTTCGGGGGCGAACCCGCTGTACGAGCTGTACACAAAGCGGCACGTGCGCTGGAACGACGGGCGCTACGATCGCGACGCCGTCGACCGACTGTACGCCGAGATGGACGACAGCGGCTACAAGCCGCACACCGTCGCCAGCGCGATCGAGATCGCCCGTCCGGTCAACCTGCCCAAGGCGCTGCGCGCCCTGCAGATCATGGACGGCGTCGTCCGCGAGATCGATGACGACACGATCCTCGAGCACAAGGCGATGGTCGGTCGCTTCGGATTCGGCTGCGAGCCGGCGAGCGCGGCGAGCGTCGCCGGCACGCACCTGCTCGTCGAGGAGGGCGTGATCGGCGCCGGCGAGGACGTCGTCTGCATTCTGACCGGCCACGAGCTGAAAGATCCCGACGCGACGGTGCAGTATCACACCGGGATCGAGAAACCCGACCCGCAGGCCCCGGCCCTGCCCCCGGAAGGTCGGCTCGCGAATCCGCCGATGCCGGTCGCCGATGATCTCGAGGCGATCATCGCGGCGCTGTGAGGCGGGTGTCGGGCCCGTGAGCCACCTCCACCGACGAACCGTGGGGGTCAGCCCAACGGTGGACCGCGCGCCAAGCGCCTTTGGGCCCATGGCGTATCGCACACCATCGGCCTCAGACCGGCGGGCTTACGCCGCGCGGTTCGCCGGAACTCGGCTTCCGCGACGCGATTCGCCCTTCCGAATCGTGGCCACATCGGCTACAAAAGCCCCATGCCCTCGTTGGAGCGCGAAGCCCGGACCGTCCTCTCGATCGCCGAGCACTTCGACCGGCTGAAGCGCGCCGCCGTCGCGCTGCGCGAGACCGTCGGAGCGCGGGACCGCGGCTACTTCACCCCGACCGAAGACGAGCAGACGCGCCGGCTCGTCGTGTCCTACACCCAGTCGCGTAACGCCCTGCTCGACTTGGTCTTCACGCTCAAGCAACAGCGCGAAGATTCGGGGACCGACCATCCCCTGCTGTTTCTCGTCGGCTTCACCGCGGCCGCGGTGCTCGTCGACGCGGCAAGATTCGGGCGCGAGCGATTCGGGGACAGCGAGGTCATCCGAGAGAAGCTGAACGAAGCGGAGCCGCACTTCGGCATCCCGCCCGGGACCTACGACGCCGTCATGCTGTCGCTGACCAGCCCGGTCAACGCGTGGCTGCTCTACCAGGCGGGCGAGCACTTCGAGGAACATCGGGCCGAGATCGAAACGACGGCGCGGGTCGAGCCGCTCATGCAGGACGTCTGGAAGCTTCTGCAAAGCCTGCACCACCGGGTGGAAGTTTCCGCCACCGAGTACGCGGCGGCGCGCGTCGGGGTGCGGGCCCGCCAGGTCAGCGATGCGATCGCGCGCAGTGCGATCGGGCGCTTGCTCTACGCGCTGCAGGAGATCGCCGGCCGGGTCATCGCGGACGTGTCGGTGCAGCCCGGGCACGAATCGTCGATGCCGAGTGCAATCGTCGAACGGATCGAATCGCTGCTCGAGCCCGGCGACGTGCTCGTCACGCGCAAGGAGCACGCGCTGACGAACTACTTCCTTCCCGGGTTCTGGCCGCACGCGTCGCTCTACCTCGGCGATCCGGACACGATCACGCGGCGGGGGCTTGCCGACCACGAATTGATGCGCCCGCGCTGGTCGCGGCTCGTCACGCTCGACGCGGACGATCCGCATCGCGTCGTCGAGGCGCAGAAGGACGGCGTGTGGATCCGCTCGCTGCGCTCGCCGCTGACCAACGACGCGATGGCGGTGATCCGGCCGCGGCTCGACCTCGCGAACATCGACCGGGCCCTCGCGCGAACCCTTTCGCACGAAGGCAAGGCGTACGATTTCGACTTCGACTTCAGCCGATCGGACCGGCTGGTTTGCACCGAGGTGGTCTATCGTGCCTACGAGGGCATCGGCGACGTGCGGTTCGAATTGACGCGACGGGCGGGCCGCATGACGCTCTCGGCCGAGGACCTGCTGCGGATGGCCGTCGACCGGCGGCACTTCGACCCCGTGGCGGTCTTCGCACCGACGCATCGCGAAGGGCTTGCGACAGGCCGATCGGCCCTGGATCTGCTCGTCGATACGATACCGAGGCCGTAACCGGAACGACAGAGCCGCAATGGACACGATAGCGCAAGGCCGTCGCAAGGGCTTCACCCTCGTCGAGCTACTCGTCGTCATCAGCGTGATTGCCCTGCTGATCGCGCTGCTGATGCCGGCCATCAAGCAGGCGCGGCAGACGGCGCTGCAGATCCGCTGTGCTGCGCACGTGCGCGCCATCGGCATCGGTCTCGACGCCTTCGCCAACGAGCATCAGGATGAATATCCCCGCGCGGGCAACCTCATCCCCTGGGGCGCCATCGGCATCGACACGGCCCTGCCGGGACGGCCGTCGTGGATGGAGCAGGTCGACGCCTACACGCAAAGCCGCGAAGTGCTGGCCGGCTGCCCGACGTATCCGCTCGAGCTGGACTACCACTACTTCCTCGGCGCACGAGCGGCGTGGATCGACGCACGGGAGCGCAACTTCAATCCTCCTTACTATCACGCGGCCATGGTCCGCGGCCGGGTCGCGTTTCCGTCGGCGTACGTCCTCGGCGGGGACATCACCTACAAGCTCCTCGACGAGGCGCCGATCGACGCGGACAAGGACGATTTCACCCAGGAATGCCTCGTATACCAGGAGCTGGAAGGGCTGATCTATCGTGCGCCGCACCATCCCAACGGGTTGAACACGCTGTTCGTCGACGTCCACGTGAGCGCCACGCGGACGTTCGACCAGGCGCAAATGACCTATCGTTACGACTCGATGTCGCCGTGGTAGACACGGCCAAACGGAGACGCCAACATGCGCATCGGCATCATTTCGCTCATGCACGAATCGAACACGTTCATCAGCGCCCCGACGACGCTCGAGGATTTCAGGCGCGATGCATTGCTCACCGGCGACGCCGTCATCGAGCATTGGCGCCCGACGGTGCACGAGATCGGCGGATTCATCGAAGGGATCGAGGCCGCGGGCTTCGAGCCCGTGCCCATCGCGTCGGCATGGGCGATGCCGAAGGGCTCGGTCACCAGGGACGCCTACGAGACGATCCTGAACCTGATCACCCACGAGCTTGACCACGCGGGTCGCCTTGACGGCCTGCTGGTCGCGCCGCACGGCGCAGGCGTCTGCGAAGCGCATCACGATATGGACGGCCACTGGCTGTCGGTCGTGCGCGACCGCATCGGCCCTGACGTCCCGATGGTGTGCACCCTGGACGCGCACGTGAATCTCTCGCGGCGCATGATCGACGCCTGCGACGCGACGGTGATCTATCGCACCAACCCGCACACCGATCAGCACCAGGTCGGCCTGCAGGCCGCGGACCTGATCGCGCGGACGCTGCGAGGCGAAATCCGCCCGACGCAGGCCGCAAGCTTTCCGCCCGTCGCGATCAATATCGAGCGACAAACGACCGCCGACGAGCCGTGCCGGTCGATGTACGCGGTCGCCGACGCCATGCTGGAACGGCCCGGCGTGCTGTCGAACAGCATCGGCCTCGGGTTTGCCTACGCCGACGTCGAGGAGATGGGCACGTCGTTTCTCGTCGTGACCGACGGCGACCGCGACCTGGCGCAGCGGTGCGCCGATGAGCTTGCCGTCCACCTCTGGACCCGCCGCGAGGAATTCGTGGCGAAGCTGACCGGGGTCGACGAGGCGATCGACCAGGCGCTCGCGGCCGAGGGCCGTGTCTGCCTCCTGGACATGGGCGACAACGTCGGCGGCGGCTCGAGCGCCGACGGCACGTTCCTCGCGCGCGCCTTGCACGAGCGAAGCATCGGAGAATCGTTCGTCTGTATCTGCGACCCTGAGTCAGTGCAGAAGGCGGAGGCGGCGGGCGTGGGCGCCCGCGTTGACCTGTCGGTCGGAGGCAGGACGGACGACCTGCACGGCGCGCCGCTCGACCTCACCGCGACCGTCCGCCTTTTTCACAACGGCGAGTTCATCGAGACGAAAGTTCGCCACGGCGGACGGCGCGAGGCGCACATGGGACGCACGGCCATCGTCGAGACCGACGACGGCATGACCGTTCAGCTGACCTCACTGCGCATGGCCCCGTTCAGCCTCGAGCAGGTGAGGTGCTGCGTCGATCCGACGTCGTTTCGCATCCTCGTGGCGAAGGGCGTCGTCGCCCCGATGGCCGCCTACGAAGAGGTTTGCGACACGTTCATCCGGGTCAATACACGGGGCGTCTCGACCGCGGACCTGTCGGCGCTCGATTTCAAGTATCGAAGAAGGCCCCTGTTTCCGTTCGAGCCGGTGGAGAAGCCGGGCGCGTGACTGTGATTCGCGGGCGAATAGCCACGAAAAGGGGGCAACAAGGGTAACAGGGCAACAAGGGACAGGAGCGGCGTGTCTGTGTTCGCCGATTCCGATCAACACCTGCGCCGCTTCAGGTAGGCTCCGAGCGCGGCGACTCCCATACCTGCAAGGCCGGCCGTCACGGGTTCCGGGACGCCGTGAGGTGAGTGGGGGCTCGCGATGTAGGGCGGATCGATCGAAGTGACCGGATCGCGCAGATCAGGGTTCGTGGACGCGACCTGCACGAGCGCGGGCCCGTCTCCTGATCCGAAGGGGCTGGTGAAGCCGAAACCGGACAATGCCGTGTCGACCTGCACGTAGTCGTCGGTGCTGTCAGCCGCGAACTGGACGACCAGCGGCGGCGCCACGAAGCCGAGCGGATCGACGCCGTAGGTTCCCGAGAACGGGTCGGTCGCGGGATCGTAGGACCAGTGGCCCGCACCAGGCAGCACCGCCCCCGACCATCCCAAAGGGGCGATCAGTCCCGATGCGCCGTTGACGATCGCGACATCCGGATCATCGAAGAGCGGAATGGAAAACGCACTGACGCCCAGGTCGCCAATGATGAAGTTGCTCGTCGGGTCGCCGATCGGAGCGCTGCTGACGACGATCTCGTAGCTGTAGTCGAAAAGCCCGCCCGACTCGGTCACGTTGCCGTGAATCTCGACGTACAACTGCTCGATCGGCGCATTCGCCGACGCGGTCAGGACGGGGAACATCGACGCAACCGCCGCGACGACAGGGAGAAGCGAAGCAATTCGCACGTTGGGTTCTCCTACGATTTCCTGCGCCTCACGTAACCGCCGAGCGCAATGAGCGACAACGCGGCGAGCCCCGACGTCACCGGCTCCGGCACCGTGCCGTGCGGCGAGTTGGGCGAGGCGATGTAGTGCGGGTCGATGATGTGCTCATCGCCGAGGATCACGACCGACGGCCCGTCTCCGGGACCGAACGGGCTGGTAAAACCGAATCCGTCCTGCGCTCCGTCCGGACCCACGAGAAAGACCAGGTCCGTGGCTGCGAACTGGATCACCAGCGGCGGATCGACGAACGCCATCGGATCGACGCCGTAGCTGCCTGAATCGGGGTCGAGGCCGGGATCGTAGTTCCAGTTGCCGGCGCCGGAAACGATCGCGCCGTTCCAACCGATCGGTGTCCGCAAGCCGGCGGTGCCTCCCACGATCGCGACGTCCGGATCATCGAAGAGCGGGAGCAGAAAGGCGCCGACGCCATCCTCGATAGGGAAGTTGAGCGTGTCGCTGGAGAATCCCGGCCCTGTCGTCGAGATGATCTGGTAGCTGTAGTCGAAAAGGTCTCCGTTCGGTGTGACCGTGCTCTGGATCACGACCTCGAAATCATCACCGCGCCCCAATGCATCTGCGACCTGCGCGACCGGCATCGCAAGGGCGAGCACCGGCACCAGGACGAGGAAGCGAGTCTGCAATGGTTTCATGTTCTGAATCTCCTGAATGTGTCAACGCCCGATCGACCGCTGATCAGCCCCGGCGCCGTCTCAGGTATCCGCCGATCGCTGCGACGGCGATGCCTGCGAGGCCGGCCGTGACCGGCTCGGGCACCGCACCGTGCGGCGAGTTGGGGGTTGCCGGGTAGAAGGGATCCGTCGCTCCGCGCTGATCGACACCAAGTTCGAAGTACGCAGGTGCGTTGCCGGCGCCGAAAGTGCTCGTGAACCCGAAACCATTCAGCCGGCTTTCGAAGACATATTCCAAAGGGTCGGTCGCGCTGAATTCGATGACCAGGGGCGGCGCGACGAAATCAAGCGGATCGACGCCGTAGGTGCCTGACTGGGGATCGTCCCCGGGATCGTAACGCCAGTTGTCCACCGTCCTGCCGACCACCTGCCCCGACCAGCCGATCGGCGCCCGCAGGCCGCCCTCGCCTCCGACGATCGCGACGTCGGCCGGATCGAACAGGGGAATCGAGAAACTGCTGACACCAAGTGCCTCCAGGACAGGATCGTTGCTGTCACCACTGAGCGTACCGGTCGAGGAAACGACCTCGTAGCTGTAGTCGAATTGCCCTCCGCCGGCATCGCTGACGCTGCCGATGATCTCGACGTTGACGTCACCGATGAAGATGGCATGGGCGACGCCAGCCGGCGCCACAATGGCGGCGAGCAGCGCCAATGCCATCACGGCGATCGATCTCGGATCCCGCAGAACGGGAAAGGAAACGTTCATCTCTTGCTCCTGCGAACCACGCTCCTGCATTCCGACACCCCGTCCGCCATCCAACGCACCGCTTGCCCAACGCGGCCGAGCCGCAAGATTCAGGAGCCACGGATGGACACGGATGGACACGGATGACTCAGCAACAAGCACTCAATCAAGTCCTTCCTCGATCAGCGGATTTCACGCCTCTCACGGAGGCACAGAGACACGGAGAGGGTCTATTGGGGCGCGTCGGCGTCACCCTATTGCCCCTCCGTGTCTCCGTGAGAGGCCCGATCCAGAGTGGGTTGCGGGCCGAGCCCGCGCTGTGTTCATCCGTGGTTCTTCAGCTTCTCGTCACCTGGACAAGAAGTGACGTCGGAAGAATCTACGACACTGCGGCACCACGGCACTACGTCCGAAGTGTGGCCACTTCGGCTACGTCATCGTGGACGCATCGGCTACGGCGCGCGGAAATCGCAGTGCGGCATGTCCTACCCGCATCCCCGCTTCCTGCATCGGGCCAGACGGCCTCACTCCGGCTCTTCAGGACGGCCCGACTCGATCGACCGGTAGGCGGCCTCGGCAATCGCGACCGCCGCGCGCCCGTCCACGGCGCCGACAGGCGCATCGCGGTCCTCGATCACGGCGTCGATCCAGGCGGCAAGTTCGGCCACCACGGCATCCTCGATCTCGCGGTCGTCGAGGCCGATCTCGATCGGGCCGTTCCAGTCGCGGGCTTCGATCGTGTCGAGTTCGCCGAAAAGCAGCGGATACCGGATCGAGCCCTCGGTGCCGTCGATCTGGCCGCCGCATCCGCCCACCGCGGTGACGTGGCTCGAATGCAGGAAGCCGACGGCGCCGCTCTCGAAGTTCAGCGTCACCGCCGCGAGATCCGGGTAGTCGCCCTCGGTTTGCAGGTAGATGCCGCCGGCGGCGGACACCGACGCCACCTCGCCGCACACCGACCGCATGAAGTCGATCTCGTGCGCGTTGATCTCCATGAGCGAACCGCCGCTCTGGGCGCGTCGAAGGCGCCAGGGGACGACCTGACTCTCGCCCCAGGGACCACTCGTACGGTGCACCTGCATGAAGACGGGCCTGCCGATCTTCCCGGCGTGAACCATCTCCCGGACCTTGCAGTGAACCGCGTAGTACCGGCAGACCAGGCCGATCGCGAGATGCACGCCGGCGTCGCGCACCGCGCGCGACATCGCATCGCAATCGCCGACCGTCACGGCCATCGGCTTCTCGACGAACAGGTGCTTGCCCGCCTTCGCGGACGCAATGGCGATATCACAATGCGTGAAGGGCGGCGTCGCAACCATGACCGCGTCGATGTCGTCGCGCTCGAGCATCTCGTCGATGCTCCCTGCCGCCTCGACGCCCAGGTCGTCGGCGAGCTTGTCGGCCGACTCCTGCCGCGCGTCACATACGGCCACGAGTCTTGCCCGTTCAACCTCCGCGAGTCCGTTCGCAAGGTCCCGACCCATCGGGCCGGAGCCGATCAGTCCGACTTGAATGCTGCTCATGCGACGGATCGTAGCGGACGCGAGGTGTCGAGGACCAACACGAGGACCAACACGAGGAAGAGCCCGAGGAAGAGCACGAGGAAAAGCACGAGGAAAAGCACGAACGAGAGCACGAGCAGGAGCACGAGGACGAAAAGGAGGATGAGCTGCAAACGTGAGCTCGCTTGTCTTTATACTTGACCCATGTCTGCACACGAACGCTTCGACCTGTCCGGACGCACCGCACTCATCACCGGCGGAAGTCGCGGCATCGGCCGCGGCATCGCCATCGGGCTTGCCCAGCACGGCGCCGACGTCGCGATCGTTTACCGATCCGCGGAACGTGAGGCGAACGAAGTGGTCGAGGCGATCACCAGCCTCGGCCGGCGCGCCTGGGCGGAGCGATACGACCTCGCGGAGACCGACGGCCTCGCCGACCTCGCGGCGCGCACCTGGGACGCGACGGGCGGGGGGCACGTCCTGATCAACAATGCGGGCCTCGGTTACCTCGAGCATTTCAATCGCATCACGCCGGAGACCTGGAATCGGACGATGGCGGTCAACGTCGACGCCGTCTTCCGGCTGAGCCAGGCGATGGCCGAGCGAATGATCGCCGGCGGCATCCAGGGCCGCATCATCAACCTCTCTTCGGTCAACGGCCTGGTCGCCGAAGCGGGCCTTGCGCATTACAACGCGTCGAAGGGCGCCGTGGAGATGCTCAGCCAGTCGCTGGCGATCGAGCTCGGGCCGCACGGCATCACCGTCAACACGATCTGCCCGGGCATCATCGAGACCGAGATCGGCGGCGAGTTCGACATCGATGTCGAGGCGTTCTGCCAGTACTTCAAGGCGCACGTGCCACTCGGCCAGCGCTTCGGCGAGGTCGAGGATTGCGTCGGGGCCGCGGTGCTTCTCGCGTCACGCGCCGGCGCCTACATCACCGGGCAGCGCATCGTGATCGACGGAGGCGTCATGTGCGAACAGGTCCCGAGGATCCAGTTCATGCCTCGGTACCGCAACACGCTCACAGCCGGAGACTGACCCATGGGCATGCTGGATTCAAAGACGGCGATCGTGACCGGCGGCGCCGCAGGCATCGGAGAGGCGTGCGTGCGCTACTTCGTCGGCGAAGGCGCGAACGTGCTGATCGGCGACGTCAACGACGAACGCGGCGCGGCGCTGGCGGCGGAGCTGGGCGACCGGACCATCTTTGCGCACCTCGACGTGTCGGACGAATCGATGTTCGTCGCGGCAATCGACCGGGCCGTCTCGCAATGGGGCGGCCTCGACATCCTCGTGAACAACGCCGGGTGCGTCTGGCCGGCCGCCCCGATCCAGGAGACGACCAACGAGCAGTTCGATCTGCTCATCGACGTCAACATTCGCGGCACGTTCTTCGGCTGCAAGCACGCCTATGCGCACCTGAAGAAGTCGAAGGGCAGCGTCGTCAACATCGCGAGCATGGCGGGCGTGTCCGGCCAGAAGAATCACGCGGCTTACGGCGGCACGAAGGGCGCGATCAACGCGATGACGCGCTGCGCCGCCGTCGACTGGGGCGGCGACGGCATCCGCGTCAATGCGATCTGCCCGGCCGGCGTGATGACCGACGCGTGCCGGGCGTTTTGCGAGCAGGCGCCCGATCCGGAAGCCGCCTACAAGGGCCTCGAATACATGCACGCCCTGGGGCGCGCGGCCGAACCCGAGGAGATCGCCTCGGTCGCCGCGTTTCTCTGCAGCGAGCAGGCGCGGTTCGTCACCGGCTGCATCATGCCGGTCACGGGCGGCAGCGAGTGCGGGTACAAGTGTTGAGGATTCTGGTCCTTGATTTTCGATTCCTGATTTGGATTCCGGGAGCCATCGCATGAAGGCGACGCCGATTCGGGAGGTTCTTCGCGGCGAAATCCCGCTGGGCACGCAAGTCACGCTGCGCGGGTGGGTGCGCACCCGGCGCGATTCGAAGGCGGGGATGTCCTTCATCCACCTGCATGACGGCTCGTGCTTCGACAGCCTCCAGATCGTCGCCGCGAACACGCTCGACAACTACGAGCAGGAGATCGCCCACATCACGACCGGATGCGCCCTGGTCGCCTCGGGCGTCCTGGTGGCGTCGGAAGGAAAGGGCCAGAGCGTCGAGGTCCAGGCCGATCGCGTCGAGGTCGTGGGCTGGGTCGCCGATCCGGATACGTACCCGATCCAGCCGAAGCGTCACTCTTTCGAATACCTGCGCGATGTCGCCCACCTGCGCCCGCGGACGAACACGTTCGGCGCCGTGTGCCGGGTCCGCCACACCCTGAGCATGGCCGTACACCGCTTCTTCCACGATCGCGGCTTCGCCTGGGTCCACACGCCCATCATCACGGCCAGTGATTGCGAGGGCGCCGGCGAGATGTTCCGCGTCTCGACGCTCGACCTTGCCAACCTGCCCCGCGACGATTCGGGCGCGATCGATTTCGGGCGCGACTTCTTCGGCAAGCCGGCCTACCTGACCGTGTCGGGCCAGCTCAACGTCGAGACGTACTGCCTGGCGATGACGAGCGTCTACACCTTCGGTCCGACGTTTCGCGCCGAGAACTCGAACACGAGCCGCCACCTCGCCGAGTTCTGGATGATCGAACCCGAGATGGCGTTCGCGGACCTGTCCGACAACGCCGATCTCGCCGAGCAGTTCCTCCGCGCGATCCTCGCCGACCTCCTGGAGCAACGTCCTGACGACATGGCCTTCTTCCGTCAGCGCATCGACAAGACCTGTATCGCGCGGCTGGAGCAGGTGATCGGATCCGACTTCGAGCGCATGGAATACGATGAAGCCGTGCGCGCGCTGGAGGGCTCGGGTCAGAAGTTCGAGTTCCCGGTGAGCTGGGGCAGTGACCTGCAATCCGAGCACGAGCGGTGGCTCACCGAGCACCACGTCGGCCGGCCGGTGATCGTGATGAACTACCCGAAGCAGATCAAGGCGTTCTACATGCGCGTCAACGACGACGGGCGGACCGTGGCGTCGATGGACGTGCTCGTGCCGGGCATCGGCGAGATCATCGGCGGCAGCCAGCGCGAGGAGCGACTCGACGTGCTCGATGAGCGCCTGACCGAGGCGGGCCTCGACCCCGCCGACTACGGCTGGTACCGGGACCTGCGCAAGTACGGCACCGTCCCCCACGCCGGGTTCGGTCTCGGATTCGAGCGCACGATCCAGTACGCCACCGGCCTCGGCAATATCCGCGATGTCATCGCGTTCCCGCGCACGCCGGGCAACGCGGAATTCTGACAGCGCAGAAACGAGGTCTGCCCGGCCGGACCCGTTTCCGGTGAATCGTCCTCGTACTCGTTCTCGTCCTCGATCGGCCGCGCGCTGACCTCCGGACACGAGTGCATCGCTCGTCGTGATGCGGCGCCCGTCCCCCAGACCTGCGAAAACGGGATCTGCCCGATCTGACCCCGTAATCAGGTTGCATGCATCGGTGATCTAGGTATAATGCATAGATGGCCTAGGTAAGGAGTCTTCGATGGATCAGTCCCCGGATCTCGTTCGCGGCACCGTCGTGCCGATCGTGCTCGCCCTGCTCTCGGAGGAAGCCCGGTACGGGTACGAGATCGTCAAGCTCGTCAACGCACGGACGAACGGGCGCTTCGAGTGGAAGGAGGGCACCCTTTACCCGACGCTGCACCGGCTGGAGGCCGAGCGCCTGATCAAGGCGAAATGGCTCACGGCGGAATCCGGTAAGCGGCGCAAGTACTACACGCTGACGCCCAAAGGCGAGACCGAGCTTGGCCGGCGACGGGCCGCGTGGCAGCAGTTCGCGGAAACGGTCAACGTGCTGCTTCTGGGAGCTTGATCCATGTCACGGTTCGAAGAACTGGCTGGACGCGTCACCGAACGCCTGAAGGTCGATCCCGAGCTTCGGATGGAGGTCGCGCGCGAGTTGACGGACCACCTCGAGGATTCGGCCGAGGCGTTCCGGCGCGGCGGCGACTGCGAAGAAGACGCCGAGGCGAACGCGGCCGGCGCCTTCGGTGACGAGACCGAAGTCGCGCAGGGGATCTGGGAGGCCAACCGCAAGCGCGTACGCTGGCGCGCCGCGGCGTGGTGGGCGGCGCGGGCGGCGCTGCTTCCCCTGGCGATCGTCCTGATGCTCGCCATGATGGGGCGCGGCCTGCTGGTCGCCGCGCAGCTGCAGGCGCTGGACCAGGGCATCCTTCCGATCTCTGACACGCGCGGCCCGGGCGGATGGCTCATCCGGCGGGAGGCGCAGCGCATCCGCAACGCGATGAGCGAGGACGAGCGTCTCATCGTCTTCGGCGACGAATCGGCCGACGACCCGGTCCAGGCCCAGCGCGCCATCTGGGAACGTTGTCCGGACGACCCGATGTACTACGGTCACTACATCACCCATCTCCTGTCCGTCGAAGGCGCAAAGGCCCATCGCGGTGATCGGGACGAGATCGACGCCATCCTGCGCGAGGTCCGTCACGGTCGCAGCGTGGATGCTGACAACGCCTTGTACGACGTCCTCGAGGCCTCGCTGCTCTCAATCTGCGCCGCCGAGCTCGTCGAGGATGAGAACCTGTCGTACGACAGTCCGGAACGCGACGGCAGGATCCGGAGCAACGCCGCGCAACGCATCAGCGTGAAGGATCGCGACGCGCTTGACGAGGCCATGAACGCATTCCTGGCGTCGGCCCCCAAACCCCACATGCGCTGCTACGCCATCGAGATGGAGACCCGCCGCCAGTCGATGCTGCCGCGCCCGCGCACGCTCTGCGGACATATCCAGCTCATCGCGCGCTCGATCAGCGTCCTGCTGCCGAACCTGAGCCACTTCCGACGAGCGTCCATGACCGCGGGCGCCGTCGCGCTCGATGCCGCGGAGCAAGGGAAACGCGCCGAAGCCGAGCAGCTCATTGACGCCATCGATGGACTGGCGCAAAAGCTGGCCGTGGATTCACGCTGTGCCATCGATCTGTTCGTCGCCGAATCGATCGCCCAGCTCGGCATCACATACCGGATGCTTGCCTTCACGCTGCTCGAAGATGAAGCCGGTCGCCAGGCGCTCGACCATCGACGACTTGCCCGGATCGAACGGCACCATGGCCTGATGCGCGAGAGCAGGCAGTATTCGAAGGACGAGCTGGCGCGCGCCGGCCTGCTGATGCACATCACGATGCCGGCGATCCCCGGCTACGACATCGACTTCGGGCCCTGGCGCTCGGTCGAGTACGCGACGTTCGATCAGGGCTTCCTCGGGATCATGCTCGTCCTGATGAACGGCCTCGCCGCCCTCGCGGCCACAATGTCGCTCTGGAAGACGTGGCGACAACGGCATCGCGCCGATCGTCCCGTGCTGCTGACCGTCGGATGGAAGCAGCCCCTTGTCATCGTGGCGTCGGCCGTGCTGCTGCCCGCCGTGCTCATCGGGCTGTGGATGCTGCTCGTGCCGGCGGCAGGTCGCGCGTACGGCATCCACGTCACCTTCGACCGCATGCTCCTTGCATACGGTGTCGTCATCGCGTGCACGCTAATGCTCTTCCAGCACCTTGCGGAGCGCGCAATGCGGTCCCGCGCAACGGCGATCGGAATGCCCGTACCGCCGCGAGCGCGGCATCCGCTTCTTGCCGCCGCCATGCTCCTCGCCCTGCCCGCCGCGGTCGCGACAATCTGGCACCTGGTGGTCTGGACACCGTCGCAGGAGAAGCCGGGACTAACCTGGGTGCCGCACCTGCTGCTGATATCGTTCACGCTTGTCTGGCTGTCCGTGCAGATAGGCCGGCTCCGCGGCGTCGACGGTCGCAAAGCCCTTGAACGGGCGCTCCTGTTCGCAGCCGTCGCAGCGACGCTCTGCGGCATCGCCGGCGGCATCTTCCTGCCATCGCGGCAATACGCCGTCACCACGGTCAACTGCGCTACGGCGGGTCTTCTGCTCGGCGCGACGCTCGGTCTTGCGCGAAACCTGCTCGCCAGAGGCTCGACGCGACAGTTCTACTGGTCCGCGGTGCGCTCGACGGTCCCGATCATTGCCGTCGCGGCAGTATTACTGACCGTGATCGCCGCGCCCGTCCTCTGGCGGATCGAGGCCGACGCGGTCGGGCGGATCAGCGACCCGAAGAAGATCCCGTTCATCACCGAAATCGAAAACTCCGATCTCAGGCTGATGAAGCAGTGGATCATGGACGGCGAATGAACTCCCCCATTCACCCACTCACCCACTCACCCACTCACCCACTCACCCATCCACCCATTCCCCATTCCCCCATTCCCCCGTCCGCCAGCGCCACGAGCCGCTCCATGAGCGCCGGATAGTTCCGATCCGCGTTGAAAGTTTCTGTGACATGCGCCACTGCCGCGTCGCCCATCCGGCGGCGCAGATCCGCGTCCCCGACGAGCCTCGACAGGCACACCGCAAGATCGTCGTCTCGATCCGCCGCGAACAGAAGCCCCGTCTCGCCGTCACGGACGACCTCCGGCAGGCCCGCGCGACACGGAGCGACCACCGGCAGCCCCGCGGCGGCCGCCTCGATCGCCGCCCACGGCAGCATGTCCTCGCGCGACGCAAGCACGAACACGTCCATCCGCGGCAGCCAGGTGTTCAGCAGCTCGTCCCGCTCGACCGGACCGTGCCTCATCACGTGCGGCACGTCGATCCGGTCCGGCGCGCCGGCGCCGAAGAGATGAAGCTCCGCGCGATCGCTGAGCGTGCGCCGGTGCGCCTCCAGCACGCGATCGCCGCCCTTCCGCTTCCACTGGTTGCCGACGAACGCGATCCGAACCGGCGCGCCCGATCCGTCCGG
>NYZC01000285.1 GCA_002686995.1 Phycisphaeraceae bacterium
TCGAATCGTTGGTGGTGCGCGAGCCACTCCGCGATCAGTCGTCTGTACTCGTCGTGGCTCTCCGGGCTGCCGTGCTTGCCGAGGTAGAAGTCCTTCCCGTTGAGGCGGACAACGGCAAGGGCAGTTGGCTTGTGGAGACGGTAGGAAGGAACGCGTGGGTTGGGCATCGTACGGCTCCTGGCTCGAAAGTGGTAACTACCACTTTTCAGAGCTCTGCGAGCCGCACTGCCCGACACAGGCAGGTACGCTTAGTCAAGCGTTCGGCAAGGCTTACGGAAGTATCCGCGGCAGGGCTCGAACCTGCAACCTTCGGCTCCGGAGGCCGACGCTCTATCCAATTGAGCTACGCGGACAGGACGCCGGTAGATTATCACGACGATGGGCCGCGCTCAAACATCCGCGACGCGCCGAGCGGCGGAGCTTCCCCTGCATGGCGGCAAGGCGCCGCCCTGGCTCTTCAAGCGAATGGCCAATCCTTCCGGTGCCATCGTCATGGCCATCGTCTAAGAGCACGGACCCGACGAAGAGCTGCGGCGGTTAGGGGATCGAAGCGGGAACGGGTGAGGGGGACGGAAGATTGATTATTGGTTGTCGGTTACTTGTTATTTGTTATATTTGTTATGTTTGTTATTCGTTGTTTCGGAGGCGCCTGGTGGTGCCCAGGAGGGTGAGGGCCAGGATCGCAGCTGTTGACGGTTCGGGGATTACGGCCTGCACCGCCGCGGCGCCGATGATGGCGTGCGCCGGGCCCGTTGGATGGATCGTGTCCCAGAACAGGTACTCGTTCGGATTGGGCACGACGACGCCCGTGTCCTCGTTGAACGCCGCATCGGTCACGTTCGTGAAGCCGAAGGACGCCGGATCCGCTAGCAGACGCTGCATGGCTCCGAAGAAATCGACGCGAAAGATCATAATGTCCGGACGGATCGCCTCGATCTGATCGAGCCGCGCCGCGAGATCGTTGTTGAACGCGATCGAGCGCGCATCGAGCACCGCCTCGTCCGGGGTGCCGACCTCGGACGGGATCTTGCCGAGCGGCGGCAGGTTCGGCACGAGGAAGTGCCGGCCGCCGGCGTCGTAGAGTTGCACCACGTATCCGGCAAGGTTCGACGTCGGGATCGTCACGTCGGTCTGGCCGCCGGACAGCAGGTCGTTGGCGCCGCCTTCCACGACGAACAGCTCCGAGCCGGTTGGCGTTCGACTGGAGAGGTAGTCGTCCACCTGGAGCTTCACGTCGACGGGGAAGAACAGGTTGGCGGCGTTGTCGCTGTCGGTCTTCGCTCCGCCCACGGCGTAGTTGAAGCCCCCGTCGTCGCTCGGGATCGGCGGGCCCAAACCGAGCCCCGAGTGCAGTCCGTCGATCCATAGCGGCCCGTTCGAGAATCGCCGCTCGTAGTATGGCGCCTGCGGGATGGGCGGATCGAGATCGGGAAAGAACACGGCCATGATCAACGCGATCAGCGGATTGCTCGTCGCCGAATGGATGTTGCCCGTATCGGTGAGACTGTCTCCGAACGAGACGATGCTCGTGTACGAGCCCGCGCGCAGCGGCGAAGCGCACATAAACATGACAGCGGCGATGACCAGGACGGTCATGCCGCGTGAACGCGGTCGGTGAGTACCGTGCATGGGTGTTCTCTTTCCTTCTTTCCGCCGGCGGTGGTGCCGGTACCGCAATTGTAGCCGGCTGGCCTCGAAACGTCGTCGAAGGCGCCCGACTTCGGGCTTCCCAGCGATGACGAAAAGGATGTGTCTTCATCCGGCTCTGGCGAGCCGGGTGGATGAGGTGTCGGGGGCGTGGCGTTTCGAACCGGAGCCGGTTGAAGCCGCGAGCGGGGGTCCTGTCCGTGGAATCCGATGTCTGGCGACTTCGGCTACGCCTCCACCTGCGCCCATCCCGCCGGCTGCGTCTGCAGCATCACCATCTCGCGATAGCGCCCGCTGGATCGCATCAGTTCCTCGTGCCGACCGCGTTCGACCACCCTGCCGTGCTCGAGCACGACGATCAGGTCCGCGTGGGCGATCGTGCTGAGGCGGTGCGCGATCACGAAGCTCGTCCGCCCGTCGAGCAGGGTCTGCAGGCTCATCTGGATGAGCCGCTCGCTCTCGGTGTCGAGATTGCTCGTCGCCTCGTCAAGGATGAGGATGCGCGGATCCGCCACCAGCGCCCGCGCGATCGCGAGGCGCTGGCGCTGTCCGCCGCTGAGCTTGATTCCCCGCTCGCCGATCAGCGTGTCGTAGCCGTCGTCGAGCGCGCTGATGAACTCGTGAGCATGCGCAAGCTGCGCCGCCTCTGCGATCCGGCCGCGTGCCGCGTCGCGACGCGGGTAGCCGATGTTCTCGCCGATCGTGCCGTCGAAGAGGAAGATGTCCTGCTCGACGATCCCCAGCAGGCGGCGAAAGCTGTCGATCTCGGTGTCGCGCACGTCCCGGCCGTCGAGCGTGATCCGCCCGCGCGTCGGATCATAGAAGCGCGCGATCAGGTTGCAGATCGTCGTCTTGCCCGCGCCGCTGCGTCCGACCAGCGCGATCATCTGTCCCGGTTCCGCCTCGATGTCGATGTCCTGAATGACGTCGACGTCCGAGCCCGGATACCGGAACCCCACCTGCTCGAGCGTGATCCGGCCCGCCACCGAAGTCTCGTCGACGGTCACCGCGCCCGGCCGGCCCGACACCTCCACCGGCACTTCCAGAAGATCGAGCACGCGGTCGAGGCCGGCCAGGCCGTTCTGCAGCGTCGTCGCGGTGTTGGCCAGCGTCGCCAGCGGCCCGAGCAGCGCCGTCAGGTAGCTCAGGAACATCACCAGGTCGCCGACGGTCAGCGCCTCGGCGATTGTCAGCGTCCCTTCGGCGATGCGCGAGCGGTCATCGAGAATGCGCAGGCCGCCATACCAGAGCAGGCCGGCCGACGCGACGGGAATCAGGATCGCCCAGGCGATGTCGACGCTCCGCGTCCACCACCACGTGTGAAGCTCCTGCCGCGCCATCAGGTGATTGCTCTGGACGTACTGGCTCGATTCGCTGCGCTGCCGTCCGAAGCTCCGGACGACGCGCATGCCCGCGAACGTCTCGGTCGCGTGTCCGTCGACCTGCTGGCGCGTCTGGTGCACGTCGCGATACATCGGGCGAATGCGGCTGATGTAGGTCCGGTGCGTCAGCCAGACCGTCGGCACGATGAACAACGAGCCGAGCAGCAGGCGCCAGTCGACCACGGCCAGGATGACCAGGCACCCGACCAGCTGGATCACGGCGCGCCACGGGTTGTAGATCATCGAAAAGACGAGATCGCCCACGCCGCCGGCGTCGGTGCGGAGAATGCTCGCGATCCCGCCCGATTTCAGATCGTACACCTTGTTCAACGGCAGACGGACCGCATGGTCGAAGACGCGCCGCCGCACCGACACCTGGACGCGCTTGTTGGTGCGCGTCGCGTGCCAGCGTCCCCACGTCCCGACGAGCAGCGACATCAGCGAGAGGCCGATCATGCTCGCGGCGACGAACGTCAGGAGCAGACGACGGTCCTCGGGCGCATGAACCCAGTCCGGCAGCGAAAGCGAAACCGGGTGGTCGGCAAGCACGTGATCGAACACGATCTTGGTGCCGTAGAGCGGGACCAGCCCGAGCAGCGTCGAGACGGTCAGCGTCCCCAGCGCCATGAAAAGGATCGACCAGTGTCCGCGCACGAGCCCCAGGAACGAGCGCAGCAGGCGACCGAATGTCCGGCTCGGTCCCCCGTCCGTCTCGCGCTTCCGCGTCTCGGGCTTTCGACGGCGCCGGTGGCGATAGTCCAGGTACCGCCGTCGGCTGCTGGTGCGGCTCATGATTCGATAATAGCCCGGCAGGAGCGCCGAAGCGGAGCGGCCGCAATCGCCGGACGGCGAGGGCGACAGATTCCAGACCCCGCTCGTAGCTGAAGTCGCCAGACTTCAGACGTCCCGATCGAAACCCCAAGCCGACTCCGAAGCGCGGCCACTTCGGCTACGCCCCGTCTTGTCAATCCGGCCTGACGTTCCGACTCTGCAGGTCGAACCACCCCTTGGTCGGGTCGTAGACGAACTTGAGCTGACGCTCGTCGAAGGCCTTGAACCAGTCCCCCCAGTCGAGCAGTTCGAGCGCCTCGGGCTCGGCGAACTTCGAGCCGCCGACCCGGATGCGATCGGGTTGTCCTGGAAGCGAGGCCGGCCAGTAACCGCTGGCCTGGCACCAGCTTCGAATCTGCTCGTGGTTCACGGTCTCGTAGACGGTCATGGGCGCGTGAAGATAGGCGAGGACGTCGCGTCGGGCAAGGACTGCGCCGTTGATCGCGCCGAAAGAGGCACACGCCTCGGCACCCTGCGGCGCATCGAACTTCCCGTACCATGATCGGACGCCGCGCCACGGCCCCGACCATGTTCGAACAGCTCGCCCGATTCGAAAGGATTCTCGTCACTGGTCCCCAGCGCTCCGGGACGACGATCGCGGCACGGATGATCGCCGAGGATCTCGGGTACCGGCTCATCGACGAGGACGCGATCGGGTGGTCCGCGCCGTTCGCCCACGACGAGCGGCGGTTCACGCAGATCTGGTCCGAATGCCGCCGTGCCGTGATCCAGTGCCCGGCGATGGCTTACTGCATCGAACGTTTCGCCGACGAACGGACGTGCATCGTATTCATGATGCGCGACGTCGAGGCGATTACGGCCTCGGAGCACCGCATCAGCTGGCGCGGACAGGCGGCCGAGCTGCAACGGTACGGACGCAGTCCCGATGCCGGCCCGATCGCCCGCGTCAAATACGAGCACTGGGCACGACACCAGAAGCCCCGCGTTCCCCATCACCTCGAGATCGACTACGCGACGCTCAAGACCCACCCGCTCTGGCTTCCGCCCGACGAGCGCAGAGCGTTCTCGGCGAAGCAGACCGATGCCAGCGATCCGGTACTCCCGGGCATGGCGGCGTTCGAGGACGCTTTCCTTAGACGGGACGCCCGGACGGCCCTGCGCTGGCTCGTCCAGACGCTTCTCGATCTCGACGCCGAGCGCAACCAGCTCACGCACTGGTCGACGTCCACGTCGGACGACGCGCTCGTCATGTCGATCTACACTCGCATCGCCGCCGGGATCACGGCACTGTTCACCGACCCGAATGTGGAGCTGACGAAGCAGGACTTCGAAGCGCTGTCACGCCACGTCAACCAGATCGGCCACGTCTTCCATCTCAGCGGCTTCGGCAGCGCCGATCACGTGCTGTCGATGATCGCCGCGCGGTCCGACCGTCCCCAACCCGGCCGTATCCTGTTCCGCAGCAAATCCGACGCGCGCAAGTTCCTGCTCACCTCATCGCTCTACACGCGGCGCGGCGATGATCTGCTCGGGCTGCTGCGCGCCGATCCCCAGGCCGTGCACCCGATCATCCTCGGCATCCTGACGTCCTACCTCTCGGCGGAGCCACACGCGCATCGAAACCGGGAACGGCTGCTCGCATCGCTCGGCCCGCTCGCCGACGTGACGCCGCGTGCGGATGCGCTCGGCGCGCTGCACCACGTCTGGGCGCTCTGCAGCTACGCGACGCAGCAGGACCGGCACGACGTCAAGGCGGTTCTCAACCGGACGATCGCCAACTGGCTGAAGCAACAGCGCATTACGACGGATACGGCCCCCACGCCGCCGCGTCGGGATCGTCCGTCGCTCACGGTCGCCTGCGAGGTCATCGGCGGCGGCCACGTGATGGACCGATGCTTCGCAGCCTATCTGCGTCAGCTCCGCGCCCACTTCCATGTCACCGCGCTCGTCGCCGAGGAGGATCTCAGATCGGACGCGCTCGACTGGGCGGACGAGCTGGTGCGCTTCAACTGGACCGGCGCCCGTTTCAGCGACCTCGTGGACCAGGTCGTCCGACTCGCCCCCGACGTCATCTACTACCCCTGCGTCGGCATGCGGCTGTGGGGCGTGCTCCTGTCGAACCTGCGTCTGGCCCCTCTCCAGTTCGCCACCCTGGGGCACCCCGCGACGACGCGCAGCCCCTATATGGATTGCGTGATCGCGGGACGCGACATGCTGGGCGATCCGGATCGCCTCAGCGAGAAGATCGTGACGTTCGACTGCCCCGGTCACCTCTATGACCTCTCCCGCGACGCTCCAACCGCGGCGCCAATCGTCCGCGAGCGTCCCGACACGGTGCGAATCGCCGTGTGTGCCAACCTGCTGAAGCTCAACCACGATTTCGTCGAATCGTGCGCCCGCATCGCCCGGGCGGCGCAGCGCCCGGTAACGTTTCATTTCTTCCCGAACTGCATCGGCATTCGTTACCAGATCGCGCGCCGGCAGCTCGACCGGCTCGTGCGCGATGCGGAGACGCAGGTGCATCCGCGCACCGACAACGCCACGTACCGGGCCGACCTGAACGAAAGCGACCTCTACCTGAGCACGTTCCCCTTCGGCGGCGAGAACAGCACGCTCGACGCCGTGCTCAGCGGCCTGCCCACGGTCACGCTGGAAGGTCCCGAACCGCATGCCCGCCTCGACGCGCGCGTGCTCCGCGCCGTCGGCGCCCCTGACTGGTGCATCACGACCGACCGCGACGCATTCGAATCGGCAGCGTGCCGACTCATCGACGACGACGCCTGCCGCGTCGCCTGCGCCCGAGCCCTTGTCGACGCCGATGTACGACGGATCTTCGCCGACGAATGCGAACGATACGCCGAGGATTTCGGCCGCGCAGTCGCCTGGATGTACGAGCATCGCGTGCGGATCGTCGGCGACGCTCGAAAAGTCTGGAAGGCGGGCGAGTCGATTAGCAGGTAAGAGTTGATCGTGAACGGTCGATGCTCCTTACGCGTCACCCATCACCACTGACGATTCACCGATGACCGATGACGCCTCCATGCCCGTAAAGCCCATCTGCTTCTACCTCCCGCAGTTCCACGCGATTCCCGAGAACGACGCCTGGTGGGGCAAGCGGTTCACGGAGTGGTCGCTGGTGAAGGCGGCGACGCCACAGTTCGCCACGCATCGGCAGCCGCGCGAGCCGATCGCCGAGTTGGGCTACTACGACCTGCTCGATTCTGACGTGCGCCGGCGCCAGGGCGAGATCGCGCGGGCGCACGGCGTCTACGGGTTCTGCTACTACCACTACTGGTTCGACGGCAAGCGCCTCCTGGAGCGCCCGCTCGAGAAGATGCTGACCGACGGCGAGCCCGATCTGCCGTTCTGCCTGTGCTGGGCCAACGAACCATGGTCGCGCCGCTGGGACGGGTCGGACCAGGAGGTGCTCCAGGCTCAGAATTACGGTGACGCCGCCGGGTGGGACGCCCATTTCAACTGCCTGCTTCGCTTCTTCGAGCACCCCAACTACATCAGGGTCCAGGGCCGTCCCCTGCTCGTCGTCTACCGACTCGGCGACATCGACGACGGTCCCGCGATGATCGACGCCTGGCGCAGGCGCGCCGAATCCGCCGGCCTGCCCGGCCTTCATCTCGTCGCAGCACTGAACCACCAGGCACCGGACGCGCAGCAACTAGCCGCAGTGGACGCCGCATGCGAGTTCCTTCCGAACTACCTGTATCCGCAGGAGCGCATGCGCATCCGGCGCTTCGGCATCCTCGGCCTGCAATGCGCCGAAGAGGGGTGGCGCGGGACCCTGAGCCTGCCAAAGGCGCACCGCGTGCAGTACCGCGGCGTGTTTCGATCCTGGGACAACACGCCGCGCTTCCGGGATCGCGGTGTCGTGACGATCGACTCGGACACCGCAACGTTTCGTGCGCTGCTCGATCGACAGTTCCAGCGGGCGGCGACCGACCCGGACCTTCCCGAGCCGTTCGTCTTCGTCAA